>NZ_VZZR01000066.1:0-52568 GCF_009650555.1 Pseudomonas sp. EMN2 | reverse complement strand
CCGCAACTGGCCGAAGCCTTGGCGCGGTGGCAGGCGCAGGTCGGCAACACCCGTGTCGAGCCATTGGCCATGGCGCCGGCGGAGCGTGCCTCGAGGGTGCCGGAGATCAAGGTAGTCACCTCCGACGAGATCTTCGCCATGCTCGACGCCCAGAGCGATCCGAATGACCCTCTGAACCTGATATGAAAACGGTTCTTCACGGATTACCGGGAACCTCATTGCTGATCTTCAGGAAATGGAATTCGCTGTCCCGGTAACCGCAGGCCATGCACCGCACAAGCCTGAATCCAGTGGGAGCAACTGGCTTGCTCGCAATTTGCAGACCTTGCGCAATCGCGGGGCAAGTCGCATCGGCGCACCGCCGCTCCCACGGGTTGGTTGCGAGGGCGTGCTTCAGCTAAGCATCCCGGGCTCGAACGGAATGCTCTGCACCACCTCCAGCTCATAGCCGGCAAGGCCTGCATACTTGAGCGGCGGCCCCAGATGGCGAAGCTTGCCCACACCCAGATCCTGCAGAATCTGCGCGCCGGTACCGACTTCCGAATACACCTTCGACTGGCCACGCTGGTAGGGCCGTAGCGGCTGGGTCAGCTGCGGTACACGTTCCAGCAGCGCCTGGGAAGACTCATGGTTGGCAAGGATCACCACCACCCCGGCGCCTTCCGCGGCCACCTTCTGCAGCGCCGCCCACAGGGTCCAGTTGGCGGGGCCTGCATACTCGGCACCGACCAGGTCGCGTAGCGGGTCGATCACATGCACGCGCACCAGCGTCGGCTGCTCGCGGCGAATGTCACCCATGACCATGGCCATGTGCACACCGCCCTCGATGCGGTCTTCATAGGTGACCAGGCGGAAAGTGCCGTGCACGGTGGGCAGTTCGCGCTCGCCGATGCGCTTGATGGTCTGCTCGGTGCTCAGGCGGTAGTGGATCAGGTCGGCGATGGTACCGATCTTGATCCCGTGACGGGAGGCGAACACTTCCAGGTCCGGGCGCCGGGCCATGGTGCCGTCGTCGTTGAGCACTTCGACGATCACCGAGGCCGGGGTGAAGCCGGCCAGGCGTGCCAGGTCGCAGCCGGCCTCGGTATGGCCGGCGCGGGTCAGCACACCGCCTTCGCGGGCGCGCAGGGGGAAGATGTGGCCGGGTTGCACCAGGTCTTCCGGGCGGGCATCGGGGGCCATGGCGGCGGCCACGGTGCGGGCCCGGTCGGCAGCGGAGATGCCGGTGGTGACGCCGCTGGCGGCCTCGATCGACACGGTGAAGGCGGTGCTGAACACGCTGCCGTTGGCCGGCACCATCTGCTCGAGGCCCAGGCGCTGGCAGTGTTCGTCGGTGAGGGTCAGGCAGATCAGGCCACGCGCCTCGCGGGCCATGAAGTTGATGGCCTGGGCGTCGCAACGCTCGGCGGCGATCAGCAGGTCGCCCTCGTTTTCGCGGTCTTCGTCATCCACCAGCAGGACCATCTTGCCCTGCCGGTAGTCCTCGAGGAGTTCTTCGATGCTGTTGAATGCCATGCTGCACGCTCACGGTGGTCGGGTGAATTTTATGGTATACCATCATACACAAATATCCCTGAAGCAGGAGTACGACAGATGAAGGCTTACTGGATCGCCCATGTGGACGTCAGCGACCCGCAGCAGTACCAGCAGTACACCCAGCGCGCCCCGGCGGCGTTCGTTGCCTTCGGTGGGCGCTTTCTTGCCCGGGGCGGGCGCAGCGAGGCGATGGAGGGGCGGCCCACTCCTCAGCGTAGCGTGGTGATCGAGTTCGATTCATATGAGCAGGCGCTGGCGTGCTATCGCTCGGACCTGTATCAGGAGGCTTGCCGCCACCGCCAGGGGGTGGCGAAGGCGGAGGTGATCATCGTCGAGGGGTTTGAGCCTTGATGCTTGAACGGGGGTACTGGGGCTGCTTCGCAGCCCTTCGCGGGTAAACCCGCTCCCACATTGGCCTGCGTTGTCCCTGTGGGAGCGGGTTTACCCGCGAAGGGCCGCAAGGCGGCCCCATTCACACATCTTCTTTCGCCTGCCCTCGGGTCCGCAGCAGCGACAACAGCACCCCGCCCAGCAACAGCCCGAACGTCACCCCCAGCGACACCCCAGCCGGCACCTTGCCCACCATCCCGTGCCAGAAGATCTTGCAGCCGATGAAGATGAGCACCATCGCCAGCGCGTACTTGAGGTAGACGAAGCGGTGCATCAGCGCCGCCAGGGCGAAGTACAGCGAGCGCAGGCCGAGGATGGCGAAGATGTTCGAGGTGTAGACGATGAACGGGTCCTGGGTGATGGCGAAAATCGCCGGCACGCTGTCGACGGCAAACACCAGGTCGGCCAGCTCGATCAGCACCAGGGCGAGGAACAGCGGTGTGGCGTAGCGGATGGCCTGTTGCTCGCCGGGCGGGGTGAGCCGCACGAAAAAGCGCGGGCCGTGGATCTGTTCGGTGACCCGCATGTGCCGACGCACGAAACGCAGCACCGGGTTGTTGGCCAGGTCCGGGTGGCTGTCGTCTTTCGACAGCGCCATCTTCACCCCGGTGAACAGCAGGAAGGCGCCGAAGATGTACAACACCCAGGCAAAGTGCTGCACCAGTGCCGCGCCCACGCCGATCATGATCGCCCGCAACACCACCACCCCGAGGATGCCCCAGAACAGCACGCGGTGCTGGTAGCGGCGGGGGATGGCGAAGAAACTGAAAATCATCGCCATGACGAACACGTTGTCCATCGACAACGATTGTTCAACCAGGAACCCGGTGTAGAACTCCAGCGCCGACTGCGCGCCCAGCTCGTGCCAGACCCACACGCCAAACAGCACGCCGACACTGAAGTAGCCGGAATACAGCAGCAGGCTTTCGCGCATTTCGATCTCGCGTTCCTGGCGGTGCAGCACACCCAGGTCGAGCACGAGCAAGGCGATGACGATCGCGATGAACACCAGCCACAACCAGGTGCTGGTGCCGAGGAATGGGTTAACGAGAAATGCATGCAGAGCTGTCATGAGCCCCTCCTTGATTGTCGACGTTGCCAGGCAACAGTGATTCCGACATGGCGGCGCAAACCGTCAGAGGGGCCCGGCATCACATGCTCTTGAGGCTAGTCCTGAATGCCGGGGATGCCGATGGCAGGGCTGTTACATTTCTTTTCCAGTCAGATAATTATTACGAATCATTAGCAATTGTAAAAATTTCGTAAAAACCCTAGGATGCGCCGCAGCCGTCGCAGAACGGGCGCGCCACTTGGCGCAGCGCATCTACAACCATAAAAAATGTCAGTGATTAGCCCCTTACGTAGCGAGCTTCACAACACACTAGGGGTCGACAAGCGTGCAACAGCAGCACTCTCTGAACACGGTTCAAGGGGCAGGGAACGCCACCACCGTCCGCCAGCGCCATCCACTGGCCCTGGCCATTCTCGCCGCCACCCTCGCCACGCCCGCCGGCATGGCCTGGGCCGAGCAGGCCGGCGGCACGGGCACCCTGGAGCTGGGCGCCACCGCCATCACCGATTCGTCGCTGGGTGAAACCACCGAAGGCAGCGGCTCCTACACCACCGGCGCCACCCGCACCGCCACGCGCATGGCGCTGTCGCCGCGCGAGACGCCGCAGTCGGTGAGCGTGATCACCCGTCAGCAGATGGATGACCAGAACCTCACCAGCATCAGCGATGTCCTGGGCAAGACCCCGGGTGTCACCGTCAACAAGCTCGACAGCAACCGCGCCAGCTTCAAGGCCCGTGGCTTCGACATCGACAACTTCCAGATCGATGGCATCCCGGCGGCCTTCCGTTTCGGCAACGGCATCGACCAGACCGACATGGTCATCTACGACCGGGTGGAGGTGCTGCGTGGCTCCACAGGCCTGCTCAGTGGCTTCGGCAGCCCCTCGGCGACCGTCAACCTGGTACGCAAGCGGCCTACCCGCGATCTGTCGGGCTATGTGTCGCTGGGTGCCGGCAGCTGGGACACCTACCGCGGTGAGTTCGACATCGGTGGCGCGCTGACCCCCGAAGGCAATGTGCGTGGACGCTTCGTCACCGCCTATGAAGACGGCCAGTCGTTCATGGACAACCTGTCCGAGAAGAAGCAGGTGATGTACGGCATCGTCGAAGCCGACTTGAGCGAGGACACCTTGCTCAGTGTGGGCCTGAGCCGCCAGACCAACCGCCCGGAGGGTTCCTCCTGGGGGCCATCGACACCCCTGTTGGACAACAAGGGCAATGAGTTCGGCATGTCGCGCTCGTTCAACCCGGGCGCCAAGTGGAGCGCCTGGGACAACACCGCCGACAACCTGTTCGTCACCCTCGAGCAGCGCCTGGCCAACGACTGGACCCTCAAGGCCTCGGCCACCCGCAGCGAGACCGATTCGCCGATAACCCTCGGTTCTGCGGCCAGTGGTTATCCGGATTCGGCCACCGGTGCCGGCATGGGCGTGTGGCTGGGGCGCTACCGCTACCAAACCGACCAGAACGCCTATGACTTGTATGCCAGCGGGCCGTTCCAGATGCTCGGCCGTGAACACGAGCTGGTGGCCGGTATCTCCCACCGCGACACCCGGGCCCATGAAGAGAACTGGCCGTTCCTGTTCGGCAGCGCCAACATCTACCAATGGAGCGGCGACTACCCCGAACAGGATTGGGGCCGCCCGTTGTCGAAAGTCGACACCCGTCTGCGTGAAGATGCCGCCTACCTGACCGGTCGATTCAAACCCACCGACCGGCTCTCGATCATCCTCGGCGGGCGTCTGTCCAACTGGCAGCTCGACAGCACCCGCCTGGACACCACCAGCGGCGAGCGCAGCAAGACCCAGGACCTGGAAGAGAACGGCGTGGTAGTGCCCTATGCCGGCCTGGTCTACGACCTGGACGACACCTGGTCGGTGTACGGCAGCTACACCAGCATCTTCAAGCCGCACGAAAGCGAGCAGGACGCCAGCGGCAAGATGATCGAGCCGGAGGAGGGCGATGCCTACGAACTGGGCCTGAAGGGCGAGTTCTTCGATGGCCGTCTGAACGCCAGCCTGGCCGTGTTCGAAGTGCAGCAGGACAACCTGGCAGAGCTGGACCGTACCGACCCGATCACCAACCGCGGCATCTACCGCTCGATCCAGGGCGCCAAGACCCGAGGCTTCGAGCTTGAGCTGGCGGGTGAGTTGACGCCGAACTGGCAGGTGCAAGGCGGATTCACCCACCGCATCACCCGCGATGGCGAGCACGACAAGATCTCCACCATCGAACCGGAGAACCTGCTGCGCCTGTCCACCAGCTACAGCCTGCCCGGGGTATGGAACAAGCTGACCGTGGGTGGCTCGGCCAACTGGCAGAGCAAGGTGTGGAAGGACCTCGACAGCCCGGTGGTGGCTGACCAGACCATTCGCTACACCCAGTCGGACTACCTGATCCTCGACGCCATGGCCCGTTACCAGGTGACCGAGCAGCTGTCGGTGACCCTAAACGGCAACAACCTCACCGACAAGAAGTACTTCAACAACCTGGGCTTCTATAACGGTGGCTTCTACGGTGATCCGCGCAACTTCATGCTGACCACCCGCTACGCCTTCTGAGCCTGGCCTCGCCTGTTGCGCACGTATCGGGGTTGCCCGGTGCGTGCGCAGTCAATCAGCGATGGTTGACGGCATACGCCTGGCGCACATCGCTGGCCCAGCCATCGAGCACCGCCTTGACGTTGTCGGCGGTCATCTGCTGGCGGTCGTTTTCCAGCGGCACGCCAGTGCCGCTGAGGACCGCCGCGCCGATCAGCCTGCCGCTGGTGCCCGCCTCGAAACGCAGCTCGCTGGCAATTTCACTGTCCAGGTCGCGCCAGCCTGCGGCGCTGCTGACCCCGGCCGCCACCAGGGTGACCGGCAGCCATTCATAGAAGTGCAAACCTTGGGTATGGGCATCGACCCGGCTGATGACCGGCCTGATCACCAGGGTGTTCGGGCCAGGGCGCTCGACCACGGTCATGACCTTGCCCAGCTCGTTGCGCAGCGCCGCGTCGTAGTAGCCGGTAATGCTGGCCAGCGTGCTCTGCGGGATGCGTGCGGTTGGCGCGGGCGCAGGGTATAGCCGGCTCGGTGCGAGGTACACCTGGATATAGCGGCCGCGCGGCAGTTTCGGGTCGACCCAGGTCAGGGCGGTGCCGCCCGAAGGGGTCGGGTGCGGGCTCAGCACGCTGTAGTCCGGCAGGAAACCGGCAGGCGGCGGCGTCTTGCTGCTACATGCAGACAGGCCTAAGACGCAGGTCAGCAGCACGGCACAGGCAGGATTACGCTTCATGGCTGGCCCCCGGCTGTGGCGGCCGCCGGGTCCTGTGGCGAATGCTCGATGTGCAGTTGCCCCTTGACCATCATCCAGTGGATGAGTTCGTTCGCCGTCACCGTATGGCTGTACTCCACCCATTCGCCGTGCGCCGGGCTGTAATGTTCGAAGTAGCGCCGCAGGACGATCTGGCCGTTGTGCTCGCCCAGTTCAAGGCTCGCCTGCTGGATGGTCAGGGCTGCGCCGTCGCCACGGGTGCTGGTGCGCTGGTTGAGGATCAGGGCAGGGCCCTCGGTGCTGGTGCTGCGGTGCGAGACGTTCATCGGTGCCCCCTGGTGGTCGAAGGCCTGCAGGGTGCCCCAGGATGTTTGCCGGCGAATGTCGGCGTGATGTCCACACTGTAGAAATGTTACGCGGTTGAAATAAATGACCGCAGCCGCGCAATGGTTTTAGATACGCCCTTTTTCTGGACCAAGTGACCGTGAGC
The DNA here is from genome assembly GCF_009650555.1 of Pseudomonas sp. EMN2. Classification (NCBI taxonomy): domain Bacteria; kingdom Pseudomonadati; phylum Pseudomonadota; class Gammaproteobacteria; order Pseudomonadales; family Pseudomonadaceae; genus Pseudomonas; species Pseudomonas sp. EMN2. The sequence goes on along the minus strand of NZ_VZZR01000066.1, from coordinate 45,826 downwards.
AGACTGCTGATCGTCGACGACGACGTGGAAATCCTGGCCCTGCTGAAGCAGTTCTTCATGCAGCATGCCTACGAGGTCGAGTTGGCCGCCGACGGCCAGGCCATGTGGGCGGCCATTGCCCGGCAAGCCCCGGACATCATCATCCTCGACCTGATGCTGCCGGGCGAGGGTGGCCTGAGCCTGTGCCAGAAGGTCCGGGCCCAGACCGGCATCCCGATCGTCATGCTCACCGCCATGGCCGAGCTGAGCGACCGTATCGTCGGCCTGGAACTGGGCGCCGACGACTACCTGACCAAACCCTTCGACCCGCGTGAGCTGCTCGCCCGCCTGCGCGCCGTGCAGCGCCGGGCCGGTGGCCAGTTGCCCCGTGCCGAGGCCGTGCGCCCGCTGATCGGCTTCGCCGGCTGGCAGCTGGATGTCACCTGTCGCGAGCTGCGTTCGCCCGAGCAGGTGATGATCCCGTTGTCCGGTGCCGAGTTCGACCTGCTGGTGGTGTTCCTCGAGCACCCGCAGCGCATCCTCACCCGCGAGCAACTGATCGACCTGACCCGTGGCCAGGGGCATGACGCCTTCGACCGCAGCATCGACGTGCAGGTCAGCCGGCTGCGGCGCAAGATCGAGCCGGACAGCAAGCGGCCGGACTTGATCCGCACCGTGCGCAACGGCGGCTACCTGTTCACTGCCAAGGTCACCCGCTCATGATCGGCCGCTTGTTGCGACGCGACACCCTGCGCTGGCGGATCGCCCTGACCATCTTCGCCGCCATGCTGGCGTCGCTGGCGCTCAATGCGCTGTTCGTCCAGGTGGCCGGCATCTGGGCTCGCCCGCCGATCGAGCGCACCGGCCTGCTCGAACAGATCGCCGTGACCACGCGCCTGCTGGAGGCGGCGCCGGTACCCTTGCGCGGGCAACTGGCGCAGGCGGCGAGCAACCCGGCCTTGCAGGTGACCTGGAGCGATCAGCGTGACGCACTCGGGCTGCCTGCCGCAGGCATGCCAGTGGAGGCCGAGCGGATCCCGGCGTTGCGGCCATTGCTGGGGCAGGGCCGGACGATCGAGGCGTTCAACCCCTCGGATTGGCCTGCGGGCAGTGCCGAGGCGCATTACGGCGCACTGGTGCGCCTGGCCGACGGCAGCTGGCTGGAGTTCGTCCCGCCCGAGCGCAGCTGGGGGCTTAGTGCGCCGGCACGGATTGCGGTGATCCTCGGCCTGGGGCTGATCGCCACGTTGCTGGTGGCCTGGCTGGCCACGCGGCAACTGGCCAACCCGCTGCAGCGCTTTGCCAGCGCGGCGCGGCGCTTCGGCGGCGACCTGCAGGCCCCGCCCATCGCCGTCGAGGGGCCGCAGGAAATCCGCCAGGCCATCGTCGCGTTCAACACCATGCAGGCGCAGATCCAGCATTTCGTGCGCGAGCGCACCCAGATGCTCGCGGCCATTTCCCATGACCTGCGTGCCCCCCTGACGCGTCTGCGCCTGCGCAGCGAGTTCATGGAGGACCTGGAGCACCAGCGCAAGCTGGTGCGCGATGTCGACGAGATGCAATCGATGATCAACGCTGCCCTGGCGTTCTTCCGCGAAGGCACGCAACTGGAGCAGGCGACGGTGTTCGACTTGTCCGAGCTGTTGCAGACCATCCTCGACGACTACTGCGACCAGCATATCGACGTCGACTTCAGTGGCCCCGCACATCTGGTGCACTGGGGCCGGCCATTGGCGCTCAAGCGGGTGGTGGTCAACCTGCTGGAGAACGCGATCAAGTACGCGCGCGCCCCGCGCATCGCCCTGAGCCGTGAGGCCCATAGGGTATTGATCGAGATTAGCGATGAGGGGCCGGGCATCCCCGAAGCGGCATTGCAGCAGGTGTTCGAGCCGTTCTTCCGCCTGGAAGGCTCACGCAACCGGCATACCGGCGGCGTCGGGCTCGGCTTGTCGGCGGCGCGGGCGATGGTGCGCGAGCAGGGTGGCGAGCTGACCTTGCACAACTGCCGGGGCGCGGGGCTGATGGCGCGGATCGAACTGCCGGACTACCGCTGAGGCTCAGTACACCCAGACCTCGACCCGGCGGTTGCGCAAGCGCCCCTGTTCCAGGTCGTTGCCCGCGACCGGCAGCTCGTCGCCCATGCCGGTCACTTCCTTGACCTCCACGCCCTGGCGCGCCAGTTCGCGGCGTACAGCCATGGCCCGCAGGCGCGAGAGCAGGGCGGCGCGCCCCGGGGTTTCCTTGGGGTCGCCGAAACCCACCAGCACGGCCTTGCGCTGCAGCTTGCCGGCCTGGCGCAGGTAGTCGCCGACCCGCTGCACATCGCGCAGGGCCTTGTTGTCGAGGCCGGCGCTGCCCTCCTGGAAACGGAAGTTGACCGTCAGGCGGCTGGCTTCGCGGGCAAGGTTCAGGTAGCGCACCGGCATGTCCGCTTGTGCCGGCACCGGCAGCGCCTTGATCTGCTGCGAAACGAAGCCCTGCTCGGCGACGATGGCCTGGCCGGCGGGGCTCTGGGCAAACTCGGCCAGGGCCCGGGCCTGGGGGATCGCGTTGGCCGGCAGGTAGAAGAACAGGCGCCGCGACAGCGGGTAGTCCTCGCTGGCCACCAGCGCGCGGCTGGGCGGCAGGGCGGCGGCGTCACCGTCGGCCACCGCCATTACCTTGGCCCCGTGCACCGTGGCCAGGCCGCTGAAACCGATGGCCTGGCGGTCGGCCTTGACCTGTTCGGCCAGGGCGTCGGCGGATTCGAAGCGCCGGGCCTGGGCCGACAGTTCGCCGTGGCGTGGGTCGAGCACCAGTGCCTTGAAGGTTTCGAAGGTGCCCGAGCGGTCGTCGCGGGCATACAGGTGGATAGCGCCGCCGGGCACCCCCAACTGCTCCCAGCGTGACAGCTGGCCGGAGAAGATCTGCGCCAGTTGCACGGTGGTCAGTTGCGCCAGCGGGTTGTCGGGGTGGACGATGACCGCCACGCCATCCAGGCCAATCACCTGTTCCGAGCCGCCGCCGCGCAGGTCGCCCAAGGCTTGCAGCTGCTGCGCTTCGAGGTCGTTGATCGGCCGCGAGGCGGCGGCCAGGTCGGCGTCGCCCCGGGCCAGGGCGGCAAAGCCGGTGCTCGAACCGTGGGCGGCGATGTCGATGCGCAGCGGCTGACCGTTGCGGCTCTGGGCGCGGATCACGATCTCGTTGACCGCCGCGCCGGGCTGACTGTCGATCGCACTGGCGCCTTGCGCCTGCAACAGCCCGCGCACCAGCGCCGGGGCCAATACGGCGCCGATGGTGTTGGAGCCCTGGAGGCGCAGTTGCACGGGCTCGGCCATGGCAAGCGTAGGGAGCAGGCAGAGCAGAAGGGGGAGCAGGCGGTGCATGCCGGGGACCTTTGGCACAGAGTTGCGCCGCAGATTACGACAGTGGCGTGACTGTTGGATGACAGGGGCGGCAGGTGGCTTTTGATGCCTTCAGGTGTATGGCGACAGGTTTGCAGCGCTCTCAAGATCGAGCGCCGCAGAAACATCGGCGGGCACCTGGAAGCCCTCATCCAATATCCCGCCAAATCACCGCGCCTCAGGCACGATGATATGCGCCGGCGCCTCACCGGCCCGCCGGCGGGCAACGCAGTAATACAGCACGCTCGGCACCACCAGTCCGATCAACCAGGACACATCCACCCCGCCCAGGTGCGCGACCATGGGCCCGGTGTACAGCTTGGTATCGATGAACGGCATCTGCACCAGCACACCGAAGGTGTACACGCTGATCCCCGGCCAGTTCCAGCGGCCATAGCGGCCGTCGGGGTCGGCCAGTGCCGGGATGTCGTAGCGTTCCTTGGTGATGAAGTAGTAATCCACCAGGTTCACCGCACTCCAGGGCACGAAGAAGGTCAGCAGGAACAGGATGAACGACTTGAACGCCGTAAGGAACGAGTGCTGGCCGAGCAGGGCGACCAGCGTGGCGGCCCCGACGATACCGAGCACGAACACCAGGCGCTGGGCGCGGCTGATCTCAAGGTGGCCACGGAAACCGCTGATGATCGTGGCGATGCACATGAAGCTGCCGTAGCTGTTGAGCGTCGAGATGGTCACCTTGCCGAACGCGATGCAGAAGTACAGCAGCGCCGCGGTAGTACCGGCACCGCCCAGGCCGACGATGTAGGCCACTTCACGCCCGGAGAACTGCCCGCCGGCGATGGCGACGGCGAACACCCCCAGGACCATCGAGGCCTGGGCGCCGAGCACCGAACCCAGACCTGCGGCGAGGAAGGTCCTGAGTGGCGAGGTGTTGCTGGGCAGGTAGCGCGAATAGTCGGCCACATAGGGGCCGAAGGCGATCTGCCAGGACGCCGCCAGGGAGACCGCGAGCAGGAAGGTCGCCCAGCTGAAATGGCGGTTGGCCAGCAGTTCGCTGATGTCTGCCAGCATCAGGATGCGGCTGAACAGATAGACGAAGGCGATGATCCCCAGCACGCTGGCCACGCGGCCGATCCAGTGAATCACCCGGTAGCCGGCCAGGGTCGCCAGCACGATCACCCCGGCGAACAGCAGAATGCCGGTGCTGTCGCTGACGCTGAGCAACTGGCCGATGGCCTGGCCGGACAGCACCGTACCGGTGGCGGTAAAGCCCATGTACATCAGGCACACCAGCACCATGGGGATGGCTGCGCCGTAGACCCCGAACTGCACACGGCTGGAGATCATCTGCGGCAGCCCCAGGCGCGGACCCTGGGCGGCATGCAGGGCCATCACCGCGCCGCCGATCAGCTGGCCGATGAACAGGCCGATCAACGACCAGAACACATCGCCGCCGAGCACCACGGCCAAGGCGCCGGTGACGATCGCGGTAATCTGCAGGTTGGCACCCAGCCACAGGGTGAACTGGCTGTAGACGCGTCCATGGCGTTCGGCTTCGGGAATGTAGTCGATCGAGCGCCGCTCGATCACAGGTTTGCTGGACATCGGGGAGGGCTCCGCTTCGTTGTTTTTGTGAAGGGCGGCGGCTATCGGCGGGACGCAGGGCGGATGGCCGAGGCTTGATATGAGCATGTCTATACAAGTTCGGTCAAGTGAAGCTTGGGGCCAGTTTTTCTTGCTTTCCTGGAGCCGATACAGCGCACTGTTACGTAAGGTCGGCACACAACTGTGCTGGTTCCTGAACCTGCAATCGCCTTATGCTGTAACGAAATATGTCTAGAACAAGCCTGCAGAAGGAAAGCGTGCCATGCCACTCAAGGACCTGCTGATCGCCCTGGTGGTGATCATCGCCTGGGGCGTCAATTTCGTGGTCATCAAGGTCGGCCTCGACGGTCTGCCGCCGATGCTGCTGGGTGCCTTGCGCTTTCTGCTGGTGGCGTTTCCGGCAGTGTTGCTGGTGCGGCGTCCGAATTTGCCGTGGCGCTGGCTGATCGCCTACGGCGCGACCATATCCCTGGGGCAGTTCGCCTTTCTGTTCCAGGCCATGTACAGCGGCATGCCGCCGGGGCTGGCATCGCTGGTGCTGCAGTCGCAGGCGTTCTTCACCCTTGGTTTCGCCGCGCTGTTCCTTGGTGAGCGGCTGCGCCTGGCCAGTGTGCTTGGGCTGCTGGTGGCGGCCGGTGGGCTGGCGGTGATCGGCAGCGAGCACAGCAGCCACGTGCCGCTGATAGCCTTGCTGCTGACCCTGTGCGGCGGCGCCATGTGGGGCATGGGCAACATCATCACCCGGCGCTTCGGCAAGGTCGACCTGGTGGCGTTGGTGATCTGGGGCGGGCTGATCCCGCCGCTGCCATTCCTGGCGCTGTCGTGGTGGCTGGAAGGGCCGGAGCTGATCGCCCATGCACTGCTCAACATCAGCTGGAGCTCGGTGCTGGCCCTGGCCTACCTGGCGTTCGTCGCCACCATGATCGGCTACAGCCTGTGGAGCACGCTGCTGTCGCGCCACCCGGCGGGCAAGGTGGCGCCGTTCTCGCTGCTGGTGCCGGTGATCGGCCTGAGTTCCTCGGCGCTGCTGCTGGGCGAGCGCTTGAGCGAGATGCAGATCTGGGGTGGCCTGCTGGTGATGCTGGGGCTGCTGATCAATGTGTTCGGGCCACGGCTGGGGCAGCGCTTGAAGGCGGCCAGCGCGTAGGGTTTCAGCGGGCATAGGTCGGTATTACGGGGTTGGTGCGGTAGCAACTGTCTTGTATTGCTTGTTCTGACCTCATCGCCGGCAAGCCGCATACGCTCTGTTAGACTCGGCCTTTTTGCCATGTCAACGGAGCAGCCCATGATCATCTCTACCACCAGCCAACTCGAAGGCCGCCCGGTTGCCGAGTACCTCGGCGTGGTCAGCGCCGAATCGGTGCAAGGGATCAACTTCGTGCGTGATTTCTTCGCACGCTTTCGCGACGTCTTCGGCGGTCGTTCGCAGACCCTGGAAGGCGCACTGAAGCTGGCCCGCGAGCAGGCCACCGAGGAGCTGCAGGCGCGGGCACGGCAGTTGCAAGCCGATGCAGTGCTGGGTGTGGACTTCGAGATCAGCATGCCATCGGTGCAGGGCGGCATGGTCGTGGTGTTCGCCACCGGCACGGCGGTGCGCCTGAAATAGCAATGTGCCATTGGTCGGGCAAGGGTGTTTTGTCCGACTGGTCTGCAAATGACCGGCTAGTCTCACTTCATCAGGCCGCCGCTTCACTTGGGCAAACACGCTGTTTGCCGGCACGGTCAGCATTGGAGGGAGTCACGGGCATGAACGAATCCTACGTCGAAGACTTGAACGATTCATTTCCGATCAACAATCAGGTGTGGTGCGGCCAGTCGGCGTTCAGGCTGGGTTTCGCCAACATGACCCTGGATGAGTCGGAGCAGCTGCAACCGGCGCACCTGCAGCGTGCCAAGAAGGGGCGCTTCACCCCGCGGCTACCACCGAAAAAGTAAACCTGCACAGCGAACACCCCGCCCAACGGCGGGGTTTTTTTTGCATTCCTTGATCCTGCGCATGGCAACGCAGGGTCGTGCTCGTCGCAGGCCCGCCACTGTGCTTTGCTTGCGCGATTCACTCACGGAGTACCGATTCAATGCGTATCAGGGAAGAAACCTACTGGCAGTGGGCCGACCCACAGTTGCACAGCCGCAGCCACGACGAGGCACTGAGCGACGGCACCTGCATCGAGGTGCAGGTGCGTCTGTCGCGCCTGGGTGCCACGCAGATGTTCCTTGGGGTGTATGCCCAGGGTGGCAGGGCGCTGGTGGAGGAGTACTACCCGGCGCGCCCCGGCGAAACCATGACCCGCGCGCTGGTGTGGGGCGTGGACCGGGCCCGCGCCCTGGCCACGGGGGCCGTGCCGCTGCCCGTGCAGGCGCCGCGCCGGCTTCAGGCCTGAGGGTGGCGGTTGCGGCTGGCCTGGACGATGCGTTCGGCGGGCACCCGTAGCTGGCGCAACAGGTATTCGGCAAAGTCGACGGGCCAGGGTTGCAGGGCAATGGCCCGGGCCATGCAGTCCAGCCACTGCGCGCTGTGGCTTTGGTCGATTGGCCATTGCGCGTGGAATGACGGAATGGCGATCGAGCCATACCGTTCGCTGTACAGGCGCGGCCCACCCAGCCAGCCACTCAGAAAGCACGCCAGCTTGTCGCGCGAAGCAGACAGGTCGTGCGGGTGCATGCGCCGCAGGGGCGCGGCCTCCGGCCGTTCATCCATCAACCGATAGAAATCGTCGACCAGCCGGCGCAGGCCATCGATGCCGCCAGCGGCTTGGTAGGAGGCATCGTCGGTGCCGTAGGTGGGGGTGTTCATCGGGCGCTCCGCTTCAGTAAGGCGGGCATTCTAGCAGGCATGAAAAAGCCCGGCCTTGCGGGGCCGGGCTCAAGCTGTGGTGGACGACGGGGGGTGTCAGTTCAACGTGTCGATCACCTTGACTGCCTGGTGCTCACGGGCACCGGGCCATTCTTGTTGCAGGGTCTGCAGCACGCGGCCGACGAAACCGGTGTCGGCGGCGGCCTTCTTGCCGACGTAGCCCTGGCCACGGCGGTAGACCTTGAAACGGGCGCGCATGCTGGGCATGTGCGATTCGAATTCGTTTTCGACCGTGTTCGGCGGCAGACGGTCCAGGCGTACTTCACCGGACTGGCTGACCCACAGCAGATGGTCGTCGAGGCTGTCCTTGCGCGCGGCGAACAGCTGGGCCAATTGGTCGATGGTTGGATTGTTGTTCAAGTTCATCATAAAGCCCCCATTACCCTATTCGTTGGGTGAAGTTCGTTGTGAAGTTCACATTCGGCGCCACAACATGTAGCGCACTAACCAAAGCTGCTACAGCAGCATCGCAACAGGGGCTTTCTCACGCTGCCTTCTGGGCAGTTTCCCTCTCCACGGACGGCCTGCGTTACCGCGCAAGCCGTCTGGAACACCCTTGCCACCGCTCCCGATCAGGGAGACGGCCTCATCATGCCCAAGGCCCGGGAAGTGCGTCAATAGGTTTGTAGTGAATATTTTTAGTCACTACATGTTGTCCGACAATCCTGCATTTGCTGTCAGACCAAGCCGTTATCGCCGTGTTCAAGGAAGCCCGGGCGCTCCCGCAGCCGGGCATGGTAGGCCTCCAGCGCCGGCAGCGGCGGGTGCTCCAGCGGGGTGCGGCGCCAGCGGTTGAGCGACAGGCCGATGACCACGTCGGCCAGGCTGAAATCGCTACCGGCGATGTAGGCGCCAGTGACCTGCAGGCGCTGCTCGATCAGGCCCATCCTGGCGGTCCACAAAGCGCTGCTGGCGGCCAGCTGTGCCGGGTCCTGGTGGGCTGGCGACTGGCGCACCAGCGACATGAACGGGTAGCGCCAGGCGTCGTTGAGGTCGGTGGCCTGCCAGTCCAGCCACTGGTCCACGGCGGCCCGGGCGCGTGGCGCCGACGGGTAGAGGTGGCCGCCGTCGTACTGGTTGACCAGGTAGCGCAGGATGCTGTTGGACTCCCACAGCACAAAATCGCCATCGACGATCACCGGCACCATGGCGTTGGGGTTCAGGGCCAGGAACGCCGGCGTGTCGGTGGCCTGGAAGCCGCTGCCCCAGTCTTCGCGCTGGTAGGGCAGGTTGAGTTCGGCGCAGGTCCACAGCACCTTGCGTACGTTGATCGACGAAGCCTTGCCGAGGATCTTCAACATGCTCATTGCTCCAGGCTGGACAGGATGCGTTGCGCGGCGCGCACGCGCTCCTCGTTGGGGTAGTTGCGGTTGGCCAGCAGGACGATGCCCAACTGCTTGGCGGGCACGAAGGCGGCGTATGCACCGAAGCCACTGGTAGCGCCGGTCTTGTTGTACCAGGCTGCAGGTTCGGCAGGCTCTGCTGGGCTCAAGGCATGGGTGGCCTGGGGCTCGCGGATCATCTTCGCGCCGTTGCCGGCCAGCAGGGTGTCGAGCGTAACCGGATAGGGGTAGCGCTCCCAGCCCAGGCCCTGGGTCATCGCGCCGACCTGGAAGTAGCCGCCCTGGGTGATGGCGATTGCCTTGCGCAGGGCCGGGTCCAGCTCGGCGGGCTGCACCTGCAACTGCACGTAGCGCAGCAGGTCGCTGGCGCTGGTCTTGATGCCGTAGGCCTGGTCGGCATACGGGCCCGGATTCACCCGCACGGGTTTGTCGGCCGCATCGTAGCCCTGGGCGTAGAGCCCGCGTTCCTTGGCCGGAACCTCAAGATAGGTGTGCTTGAGGCCCAGGCGTGGCAGCAGGTCCTGGGTCATCAGTTCGGCGAAAGGGCGCTGCTGCGAACGGGCGGCGAGGTCACCGAACAGGCCCAGGCTCGGGTTCGAATAGCAGCGCTGGGTGCCGTGCTCGGCAACGCGCTTCCAGTTCTGCAACCAGGCCAGGGTCTGCTCGGGCGTTTGCACCTCGTCCGGGAACTGCAGCGGCAGGCAATCGCCGCTGTAGGCGCCCAACTCCAGTACGCTGGCGCTGCCGATCGGGGCCTTGGCCAGGGCAGGCTGGTAGCGGCTGGCGGGGGCGTTGAGATCAAGCTTGCCTTCGGCGCTGGCCAGGGCGGCGAGGGTGGCGGTGAAGGTCTTGCTCAGCGAGCCGATTTCGAACAGGGTGTCGCGGGTCACGGCCTGCTTGTCGGCCTTGTTGGCCCAGCCATAGCTGAAGTAATGCGACTGGCCATTGGCGTAGACCGCCACGGCCATGCCGGCGATGCCTTGCTCGCGCATCAGCGGCTGGATGATGCCATCGACCTGGCTTTGCAGGTCATCGGCCAGCAGTGGTGGCGCCACGAGCGTCAGGGCGGCGGTAAGCAGTGCGTGGTGGGTGCGGATCATCGAAAGGGGCTGTCCTTGTCAGGGGCGGGGCGGTGGTGTCCGTTGCGCGACACTGGCAGGGGTTCCAGCGTTAGCGGCGCAAGGCACGAAACCTTATCGTCTGGCCTTGCACAATGACAAGACGGAACCTGTGATGAAGTACTTGCGCATGCTGTTCGACAATTTCACCCTGGCCTTGCTCGGGGTGGTGTTCATTGCCACCGTGCTGCCCTGCTCCGGCGAGGGCGCACTGATGTTCGGCTGGCTGACCAACCTGGCCATCGGCCTCTTGTTCTTCCTGCACGGCGCCAAGCTGTCGCGCGAGGCGATCATCGCCGGTGCCGGCCACTGGCGCCTGCACCTGCTGGTGTTCTCCTGCACCTTCGTACTGTTCCCACTCTTGGGCATGGCATTCAAGCCACTGTTCGTGCCGCTGGTGGGCAACGAGTTGTACTTGGGCGTGCTCTATCTGTGCGCGCTGCCGGCCACGGTGCAATCGGCCATCGCCTTCACCTCGCTGGCTCGCGGCAACGTGCCAGCGGCAATCTGCAGCGCGGCGGCGTCGAGCCTGCTGGGGATCTTCCTCACGCCGTTGCTGGTGATGATGCTGCTTGGTGCCTCCGGCGATACCGGCTCGGGGCTGGATGCGGTGCTGAAGATCACCCTGCAGTTGCTGGTGCCGTTCGTGGCCGGGCAGATTGCTCGGCGCTGGATCGGTGACTGGGTCAAGCGCAATGCGCGCTGGCTGAAGCTGGTCGACCAGGGCTCGATTCTGCTGGTGGTCTACACCGCGTTCAGCGAAGCGGTGGTCACTGGCCTGTGGCACACGGTGTCGCCGCAACACCTGGCCGGGCTGTTCGCCGTGTGCGGGATCCTGCTGGCGGTGGTGTTGTTGGGCACCCGCGTGCTCGGGCGTGTGCTGGGGTTCAGCGTGGAAGACCGCATCACCATCCTGTTCGCGGGTTCCAAGAAAAGCCTGGCCACCGGCGTGCCGATGGCCCAGGTGCTGTTCGTGGGCAGTGGCATCGGGGCGATGATCCTGCCATTGATGCTGTTCCACCAGATCCAGCTGATGGTCTGCGCGGTGCTGGCGCAGCGCTATGCCGCGCGGGACACCGCAGGTGAGGCGGCGACCGTAGGCTAGCCGAGGGTGCGCTCGATACCGCCCAGGACCAGGCTTTCCATCAGCGCCAGGCCCTGTGCTTCGCCCAGGTCGCGCTCGCGCAGCCAGCCTGGCAGCTGGTTGAGCAGGGTCGCCAGCACATGCCCGGTGGCGGCCAGGGCGGCGCCATCGAGCCGTGCTTGCGGGGCGATCAGGCGCAGCAGGCCGGCCTCGTAGCGCTCGCGCAACAGCAGCAGGCGCGCCTGCTGTGCCTCGCTCAGGCAACAAAAGTCGCGTTCGGCCAGGCGGAACTGCAACGGACGTTCGCCATGCAACTGCCAGTGCGCTTCAATCAGGCAGGCCAGCACCGGCTTGCCCTTGGCCAAGGCCCTGCGGCCTTGGTCGAGGGTGGCCTGGAGCTCTTCGTAGAGCTCCTCGATCAGGTCGTACAGCAGGTCCTGCTTGCTGGGGAAATGGTGGTACAGCGAGCCCGCGGTCAGCCCCACGTGCGCTGCCAGCTCACGCATGCTGACCTGGCCGAAGCCCTTTTCGGCGAACAGCGCCATGGCCCTGTCACGCCGCTCTTCGAAGTTGGCACAGCGCATCGCCGCGTTGACCGGGGGCATGGCGCGTTCCTTAGTAGGTGAAGAAGCCGCGACCGCTCTTGCGGCCCAGATAGCCGGCGGCAACCATTTCCTTGAGCAGCGGGGCAGGGCGGTACTTGCTGTCGTTGAAGCCCTCGTGGAAGGCCTCCATGATCGCCAGCAGTGTATCCAGACCCACCAGGTCGGCCAGGGCCAGCGGCCCGATCGGCTGGTTGCAGCCCAGGCGCATGCCGGTGTCGATGTCCTCGGCACTGGCCAGGCCTTCCTGGCGCACGAAGATGGCCTCGTTGATCATCGGCACCAGGATGCGGTTGACCACGAAGCCCGGGCGGTTGCCGGCGGTGATCGGGGTCTTGCCGAGCTTTTCGGTGACCAGCAGCGCCTGGGCATAGGTACTGTCGCTGGTCTGCAGGCCACGGATGATCTCGACCAGGGCCATCATCGGCACCGGGTTGAAGAAGTGCACGCCGATGAAGCGCTCGGGGTGCTCGATGCTGGCGGCCAGTTGGGTGACCGACAGCGACGAGGTATTGGTGGCGATCAGGCAGTCGCTGCCGACGTTGACCGCCACCTGCTGCAAGATGCGCTGCTTGAGCTGCAGGTTCTCGGTGGCTGCCTCGATCACCAGCTGCGCGCTGGCCAGTTGGGCGTAGTCGGTGCTGGTGCGGATGCGGGTTTTCGCCGCCGCTGCGGTGCCTGCATCCAGGGTGCCCTTGTTGACCTGGCGCTCGAGGTTCTTGCCCAGGGTGGCCACGCCACGCTCCAGCGCGGCGTCGGACACGTCCACCAGCAACACCTGGTAACCGGCCACCGCGCACACCTGCGCGATGCCGTTGCCCATGGTGCCGGCGCCGATCACGGCGATCTGTTCGATAGTCATGTTGCCGGCTCCTTACACGCGTTCGAAGACGACGGCGATACCCTGGCCGCCGCCGATGCACATGGTGGCCAGGGCATAGCGGCCCTGCACACGCTGCAGTTCATGGATGGCCTTGGTGGCGATGATCGCGCCGGTGGCGCCCACCGGGTGGCCCAGGGAGATGCCCGAACCGTTGGGGTTGACCTTTTCCGGGTCGAAGCCCAGGGCGCGGGAGACGGCGCAGGCTTGGGAAGCGAAGGCTTCGTTGGACTCGATCACATCCAGGTCGGAAACGTTCAGACCGGCCTTTTCCAGCACTTTTTTGGTCGCCGGGATCGGGCCCAGGCCCATCAACTCGGGCTCGACGCCGGCATGGGCGTAGGCCACCAGGCGCGCCAGCGGCTTCAGGCCCAGGCGTTGCACGGCGTCACCGGTGGCCAGCACCAGGGCAGCGGCGCCGTCGTTGATGCTGCTGGCGTTGCCGGCGGTGACGCTGCCGTCTTTTTTGAACGCAGGCTTCATGCCGGCCAGTTGCTCGGCGCTGGCTTCGCCGCGCACGTTCTCATCGACGCTGAACTGCACGCTGCCTTTGCGGGTCTTGATTTCGATTGGGACGATCTGGCTGTCGAAGCGGCCTTCGGCAATGGCGCGGGCGGCGCGGCGCTGGCTGGTCAGGGCCACTTCGTCCTGCATTTCGCGGGTGATGCCGTGGGCCGCCGCGACGTTCTCAGCGGTGATGCCCATGTGGAAGTGCTCGAACGGGTCCTGCAGGATGCCGACCATGTAGTCGATGCCCTGCAGGTCACCCATGCGCGCGCCCCAACGGGCTTGTGGCAGCAGGTACGGGCCGCGGCTCATGGATTCGGCGCCGGCGGCCAGGGCGATGTCGCTTTCACCCAGCAACAGGCCCTGGGCGGCCGAGACGATGGCCTGCAGGCCCGAGCCGCACAGGCGGTTGACGTTGAAGGCGGGGGTTTCCTTGGGCACGCCGGCATTCATCGAGGCCAGGCGGCTCAGGTAGGCGTCGCGGGGTTCGGTGGGGATCACGGTGCCCATCACCACGTGGCCGATCTGCTCGGCGCTCACGCCCGAGCGCTCGATGGCGGCGCGGGTCACCTGGGTGGCCAGGTCGGCCAGCGGCAGGTCCTTGAGCGAACCGCCAAAACTGCCGATGGCCGAACGCACTGCGCTGACAACGTAGATTTCTGTGCTGCTCATAAAGGCTCCGTTTGCAAAGACATGGCGGGGCGGGGGCCGGCTCTGCGAGAATGGCGCCGCCTCAGGGTGGATCGAGTCTAGGCAAAGGCCTCAAGGCGGCCTATGCCGGATCTGTTCAGTCAACCTGGCATTTTTTGCCACTCAGCATAGACAGCGAACTTCAGCCATGCGCGATAGCGATACGGTCGCGGTGTACTTTCTCAACGCCATGCTCCACGCCTTGCGCGAGCGCCCGCAGGCGCGCGATGCCCACCTGCGCGCGGTCGGCATCGAGCCTGGGTTGCTGGCGCAGCCCCAGGCGCGGGTACCGGCCAAGGCCTTCGCCCAGTTGTGGCTGGCGTTGATCGACGAGCTCAGCGATGAGTTCTTTCACCTCGACAGCCACGGTATGCCGCTGGGCAGCTTCGCCCTGATCTGCCGTGGCTTGATCCAGGAGCCCAACCTGGACAAGGCCTTGCGCCAGTGCCTGAGCAGTTTCGCGCTGTTTTTGCGTGACCTGCGCGGCACTGTCACGGTGCGCGGTGCGCGTGCGGTGATCAGCGTGCAGTCGAGCATCGAAGACCCGCTGACCCGGGTGTACGCCGAGGAAACCTACCTGGTGCTGGTGGTCGGCCTGCTGTGCTGGCTGGCCGGGCGGCGGATCGCCATCGACCGTACCGAGCTTGCGTTGCCGCGCCCGGCCCAGGAGGACGACGCCTTGCTGTGGGGGCCGGACCTGCGCCTGGGCAGTGGCCGCACCGAAGTGGAGTTCGACAGCGCCTGGCTGCGCTTGCCGGTGATGCAGGATCTGCCTGCCCTGAAGACTTTCCTGCGCAGTGCGCCCCAGGGGCTGGTGATCCGCTTTCGCAATCAGAACGGTCTGGTGGCGGAGGTGTACCGACACTTGCGCGCTCGCCACTATGGGCAGTGGCCAACCCTCAATGCCATGGCCGAGCGGCAGCGGCTCAGTGCCAGCAGCTTTCGCCGCCAGTTGGAGCGTGAAGGGCGTTCGTATCAGCAGATCAAGGACGAAGTGCGCCGGGCGATGGCCTTCGAGCTGTTACGCGAGGGTTGCCTGAGCATTGCCGAGGTTGCCGAGCAGACCGGCTTCCAGGAGCCCAGCGCGTTTCACCGGGCGTTCAAGAAATGGACCGGGCAGAGCCCGGGCAGTTATCGGGCCAGGCTCAGAGTGGTTTAGAGCCATCTCTGTCGAGATGCCATGAAGCCCGTCGCGACACAAGGCCGCTTGTGTCGCGATAGGGGCGCGCAGCGGTCCCAATTACGCCTAATTCTCAGGCCGGCACCATCGCAAAGCCTACGCCAAAGCGGTTCCAGGCATTGATAGTGGCAATGGCCAGGGTCAGGTTGGCGACTTCCTTAGGCTCGAAGTACTCCTGCAGCGCCTCATACTCATCCTGCGGCGCACCCCGCTCGGGCAAGCGGGTCAGGCTCTCGACCCAAGCCAGGGCGGCCCGCTCGCGCGGGGTGAAGTAGCGGGTTTCACGCCACACGCTCAAGGTCTGCAGGCGGGCTTCGGTCTCGCCGGCCTTGCGTGCATCGTTGGCGTGCAGGTTGACGCAGTAGGCGCAGCCGTTGATCTGCGAGGCGCGCAGACGGATCAGTTCGAGCAGCGAATGCTCCAGCCCCGATTGGATCAGGGCCTGCTCAAGGCCGACCATGGCTTTGTAGGCTTCTGGGGCGGCTTTGGCCCATTCGATACGGTCGTGCATGGTGTTTCTCCGGAAAGGTAATTAGGCGTGGTGCCACCTTAACGCCGCCCGGCAGCGTGCCGAATAGCCAATCCCACGCTTTGCCAGGAGGCCAATCCGGCATTCGCCTGGCCACTGAGGTGCATCCAATCTCTTCATTTCTACCGCTGCGGCCAAGCCGGGATAATGGCCGGGACAATTGCGGAGTACCGATTCATGTCCCAAGAACACTTCATGCGCGAGGCCCTCGACCTGGCCCGCGCCAATATCCAGGCCGGTGGCCGCCCGTTCGGTGCCGTGCTGGTGTACCAGGGCCAGGTGATCGCCCGCGCCGTCAACGAGATCCACAGCACCCAGGACCCGACCAGCCACGCCGAGATGCAGGCCATCCGCCAGGCCGCCCAGGCTTTGGGCCGGGCCCGCCTGGACGGTGCCGAGATCTACGCCAGTGGCCATCCGTGCCCGATGTGCCTGGCGGCCATGCACCTGTGCGGCGTCGAACGTGCCTGGTTCGCCTATGGCAACGACGAGGGCGAGCCCTACGGGCTGTCCACCGCCGCGGTGTACGCGCAGATGGCCCGCCCGCCGCAGCAGCAGAGCTTGCCGTTGCGCCCGCTCAAACCCGCAGGCGAAGCGGGTCTGTATGCCCAATGGCAGCAGGCCAGCCAGGCATGAGGGGCGCCCTGAATCTGTTGCTGGTGGTGTTGCTGGCACTCAACCTGCGGCCGATCCTCACCAGCATCGGGCCACTGCTCGAGCCCATGCGCCAGAGCACCGGCCTGGGTTACCAGCAGGCGGCATTGCTGACGGCGCTGCCGGTGCTGTGCATGGGGTTGGTGCCGCTGTTGCAGCCTTGGCTGCGGCGCTGGCTGAGCGAGCATGGCGGCATGCTCGCCGGGTTGGCGGCGATTGCCCTGGCCTGCCTGTGGCGGCTGCAACTGGACAGCGCCTGGGCACTGATTGCCAGTGCGGTGGTTGCCGGGCTGGGTGTGGCGCTGGTGCAGGGCATGATGCCGGGGCTGGTCAACCGCTGGTTTCCCACGCGGCTGGCGGCAACCATGGGCTTGTATTCGGCAGCCCTGATGACCGGTGGCGGTTTGGCGGCGGTGCTGGGCCCTTCGATCACCGCGCATTTTGGCCATTGGCAGGCGGGGCTGGGCGTGTGGGCCTTGCCCGCGCTGCTGGCTGTGGTCGCCTGGATTGCCCTGCGGCCACGCCAGGCCAGCCCCACGCTGGCTGGCACGGGTGGCGGGCACTGGTTCGGCAATCGCCGCGCCTGGCTGCTGGCGCTGTACTTCGGCCTGATCAATGGCGGCTACACCAGCATGGTGGCCTGGTTGCCGGCCTATCACCTGGAGCATGGCGGCACGGCCCAGGGCGGTGGTGAGCTGGTGGGGTTGATGACCATCTTCCAGGTGACCGGCGCCCTCGGTTTGCCGCTGTTGCTTCGCCGCCTGGCGGATCGGCGGCCGGGTTTGTGGTTGGCGCTGCTGATCCAGCTGGGTGGCTTCCTCGGCCTGCTGCTGGCGCCGGCCAGCGCCATGGGCCTGTGGGTGGCGATGATTGGCCTGGGCCTGGGCGCGTGCTTCAGCCTCAGCCTGACGCTGACCCTCGAACACCTGCGCACCCCGGCCGAAGCCGGCAGCCTGGCGGCCTTCGTCCAGGGGGTGGGGTTCATCGTCACCGGCATCGTGCCGTATATCACCGGCTGGCTGCGCGATGTCAGCGGCGACTTCCAGGCGTCCTGGACCCTGCTGACCTGCACCGTGCTGGCCATGCTGCTGGTCACCGCGCGCTTCGCCCCGGCTGGCTATGCCCGGGCCATCGCCCGGCCAGGGCAGGCCGGTGCTGCGGCGCTCAGCTGAGACGCTGCAGGGTATCGCGGACCCGGTCCAGCGCCGGGTCGATATCCAGCAGTTCGATGGCGCCGAAGCCCAGCAGCAACCCCGGGCGTACCGGGGCCTCGCTGAAGAACGGCGCCAACGAATAGAGCCCCACCTCGACCTTGCGCGCCAGGTTGACCAGCAGTTCCACATCGACCCCCGGCTTGGCCAAAGCGCTCAGGTGGAAGCCGGCACTGGCCGGCACGGCCTCGAACCAGGGCGCCAGGTCGCCGTCAAGGCGCGCCAGGATTCGTTCGCGGCGGGCGCTGTAGACCTCGTGGCAGCGACGGATGTGCTTGCTCAGGTGGCCCTCGCCAATGAAGCGCGCCAGGGCCCATTGCTGCAGGCTCGGGCTGTGCCAGTCGGTCAGGTGCTTGGCCACGCAGGCGGCCTGCAGCACTGCCGGCGGAAGCACCGCATAGCCCAGGCGCAATTCGGGCAGCAAAGTTTTGGAGAAGGTGCCGACATAGGCCACCAGCCCGTGGCGGTCCAGGCGTTGCAAGGCCTCGGCGGCCGGCCCCTGGTAGCGGAACTCGCAGTCGTAGTCGTCCTCGATGATCAGCGCCCCCAGCGCGGCGGCTCGGACCAGTAACGCCTGGCGCCGTCGTGCGCCCATGGGCATGCCCAACGGGAACTGGTGCGACGGGGTGACGTAGATCAGCCGGGTGCCGGCCTCGATCTGTTCCACGCACAGCCCCTCATCGTCCACGGGCACCGACTGCACCTGCGCGCCGAGGGCCAGGAACAGTTGCCGGGCCGGTGGGTAGCCGGGGTCCTCCATGGCCACCTTGCAGCCCGGCTCGACCAGCACCCGGGCGATCAGGTCCAGGGCCTGCTGGGCACCATTGCACACCAGCACATCGGCGGCGCTGCAGTGCACGCCACGAGCGAACGCGATGTGGTGGGCAATGGCTTCGCGCAATTCAGGCAGCCCCTGCGGCGAGAACTGCCGCTCGGTGTGCCGCTGGCTGCGTCGCAGGGCGTATTGCAGGCAGCTGCGCCACTGGTCGTAGGGGAACTGCGCCTTGCTTGAGGCGCCACCGATGAAGTCATAGCGCGAGGGGGCATCCAGCGCGCGGCGGCCCAGCACCGTAGCGCGCAGGCGCCAGCGCTCCAAAGCGTCGGCAGCGGCCAGCGGGATGGCCTCGGCGGCGTTGGCTTGCAGGGGCTGGCGAGGGGTGATGAAGGTGCCGCGGCCGACCACGCCGCTGAGCAGGTTGTCGTAGGTCAGGCGCGAGTAAGCTTCGGCCACGGTCTTGCGTGATACGCCCAGTTGCTCGGCCAGCAGGCGCGTTGGTGGCAGTTGGGTGCCGGCAGCCAGGTGGCCGCTGTCGATGCTGGCGCGCAATTGCTGGTAGAGCTGCTCGGCAAGGCCTTTGCGACCTTCGAGGCGGATGTGCAGTTCCATCGGGGGCTGTGTCCGAAGCGCAGGGATGTCAAAGCTTCGGGGTTCGTGCGGCAAGCTGCAAGAGGGCCGAACAGGCGGCCCTTGCACAATGGGTCAAAGGCGGGCGGTGCTGATGGTGATATAGCCTTTGTCGGGCAGGGCGATGCGGATCACCGTCTCGTCCTGTGGAACCTTGCGTTTTTGCCGGATGCTGATGCCATCGACGGCCGCAGCCTGCATGTGTGCCGGGATGGCGCGACCCTGTTGGTCGAAGAAGGCTTCGCTGGCCAGCAGCTCGACGCGCTCGATCAGTTGCCGGGTGTGTTCGTCGGTGGCGCAGAAAAAGCGCACGCCGGACAGGTGCGGGTTGTCATCGGGGTTGCTGACCTCATGGGCCAGCAGTTGGCGCAGGGTGTGTTGCAGGGCTTCGGTGTGGCGGGCTTGGTTGGGCATGGTGGGGCCTCGTCGGGTGGGCTGGCCGCGCAGGGCGGGCATGACGACATCCAAGTCCGATCATGTTTTGGCTGGTGTAAGACGGAAAGCGGGCCACTTCCGACTGAATTGTAGGAAGAGTCATAAATTATGCGAGCGCCCCGCGCCTTGCCTTGATCCGGATCATTGCTGTCGCCGGTCTGCCCGCTGCGGCACAATGGCCGACCTGTCCCCCTGCGTAGCACCGAGGTTTGTCATGCACAGCCACTTCCAGCCCGTCGACCTGACCAAGGCCTATCGCCTGCTCAACCACGGCCCCACCGTGCTGGTCTCGGCCAGCCATGCCGGGGTCGACAATGTGATGGCTGCCGCCTGGGCCTGTGCCCTGGACTTCGACCCGCCCAAGGTGACCGTGGTCCTCGACAAGAGCGCCCGTACCCGCCAGTTGGTGGAGGGCAGTGGCTGGTTCGTGCTGCAGGTGCCCAACGCCGCCCAGGCACGGCTCACCCACCAGGTGGGCAGCCAGAGCCTGTTCGACCAGCCCGACAAGCTGGCGCGTATCGGTGTCGAGCTGGCCCGCGTCGCGGGGTTCGAGGCGCCGCTGGTCAACGGCTGCTCGGCCTGGCTGATGTGCCGGGTGATCGATGAACCGCACAACCAGCAAACCTACGACCTGTTCATCGGCGAAGTGGTCGCGGCCTGGGCCGATGACCGAGTGTTCCGCGACGGGCACTGGGCCTACGAGCATGCCGACCCCGACTGGCGCAGCCTGCATTACGTGGCGGGCGGGCACTTCTATGCCATCGGCGAACCCCTGGTGATCGACCAGGGCGAATGATCCGAGCCGGTCATTCCCCGCAGCAGTGCGGCTTGCCATGGGCGCCTTCATAGCGGTCGTGGTGGCGCACCCAGTCCATCGTCCCGCCCTCGTTGCGCCCCAGTGGGGCCAGGTCGAGGAAGTTGTAGGTATTGACCAGGATGTCCAGCCCGCGGGCGTAGGTGGAGTAGGTGTGATAGACGCTGCCGTCGCGGTCGCGAATGAACGCGCTCAGGCCTGGAAGCTCCGCTTCGTTGCCTGAGTAGGGCGCGTAGTTGTACTCGGCGCTGCCATCGGTGGCCACGCTCACGCCAAAGTCCTGGTTGAAACGGCTGCCGTGGGAGGAGTACCAGGGAAAGCGCCAGCCCATGCGCTGGCGGAACGCCTGGAATTCGCCATAGGGTGCCCGTGATACCGCCACCAGCGACACGTCATGGTGAGCCAGGTGCAGGTTGGCGCCGTCGAAATGGTCGGCGAGGAAGGAGCAGCCCGGGCAGCCTTCGTTCCAGCCATCCGCGAACATGAAGTGGTAGACCAGCAGCTGGCTGCGCCCGGCGAACAGGTCGGCCAGGGCCAGTTCGCCGTCGGGGCCGTGGAAACGGTAGTTTTCCTCGACCCGTACCCAGGGCAGGGCACGGCGGGCGGCGGCGAGTTCGTCGCGCTGGTGGGTGAGGGCTTTTTCATGCAGCCACAGTTGCCGGCGGGCGGCGAGCCATTGGCTGCGGGAGGCCACGGTGTGATTGTTGTCGAGCGTGTTCATGGGGCGCGCTCCGCGCTGGGGGGATTCATTGAGTGGTCGAATGAATCGAGGGCCAATCGACGGTTACCAGGCAGTCGACCGACGAATGGCGAGCATAGCTGCGCCGGAGATTTCTGATATCGTCGCGCCATCATTCACACGGAGCGTGACCATGTCCCTTCTATCCATGCGCTGGCTATCAATACCCTTGTTGGCCCTGTGCCTGGCTGTACCGGTTGCTAACGCTGGAAATACCCCTTGCTCTGGCCGCAAAGGGGGGATCGCCGGTTGTGATGGTGCCACCTTCCTTTGCAACGACGGTTCGATCAGTGCGTCGAAGAAAAATTGCAGCGCCCTATATGGTGAGCGCTCCAGCATCCAACCACTGCGTGCCAGCGACGATGGCTGCGCTTGCGGGAGTGGCAGCTACTGCACCGGGCCCCGTGGCGGTGTGTACTGCCTGACCCCGTCCGGCAACAAAAGCTACAAACGGCGCTAGCTCTGCATGCGCTCAATCAATGCCCACAACCGCGGATCATTGAAGTCGTCGATCACCAGTTGCGCCCCAGCCTTATGCAGGCGCTCGGCCGTCTGCGTGGTAGCCAAGCCCACCGTATAGATCCCGGCATCGCTGGCCGCCTTGACCCCCGGCAACGAATCTTCAAAAGCCAGCGCCTGCCCGGCCTCAGCCTGCAAGCGCTGCAGCCCGGTCAGGTAGGGCAGCGGGTCCGGTTTGGGCCTGGCCAGCTCATCAGCCACCAGCACATGCTCGAAACGTCCATCCAGCCCCATGGCCGCGAGCATGTGCTCGGCATTCAGGCGTGGCGCATTGGTCACTACGCACACGCCCACCGCATGTTGCCGGGCATGGTCGAGCAGGCGCAGCAGGCCGGGCAGGGGGTCGAGGTGCGGTGACAGTTCGCGGAACAGCGCCTCCTTGCGCTCGGCCAGGGCCTGGCGCTGGGCCGCATCGGCCTGAGGGAACAAGTCGGCGAACAGCAAACCGTTGGAGCGGCCGCTGACCTGCAGGTCGAACTGCTCCTGGGTCAGTTCGCGACCATCGTAGTCGTGCAGGAGCTGGCGGAAGGCCTGCAAGTGCAGGGTGTCGGTATCGGTGAGGGTCCCATCGAGGTCGAACAACAAGGCGGTGAGCATCGGGCATCCTGGCGTTGAAGAATCAATTCAGCAGCATCATAGCCAAAGCCGACGACCAAGGGGGCTGTTCAGTGTTCTACAAAAAGAGTACAAGTGTGCTCCATGGACAATCTGACCCCCAAACGCCGCGCCATTCTCGATTTCATTCGTGAGCGCATCACCGAACATGGCCAGCCGCCCTCGCTGGCTGATATCGCCGAGCGCTTCGGTTTTGCCTCACGCAGCGTGGCGCGCAAACACATCACCGCCCTGTGCCAGGGCGGCTTCATCGACGTCACCCCCAACCAGGCGCGCGGTATCCGCCTGGCCGAGCCGCTGCGCCGGCCTGAGATTCTCGAACTGCCGGTGCTCGGCCAGGTCGCCGCAGGCGCACCAATCGGCCCCGATCTCGATATTCACGAGCAGTTGCTGCTCGACCCGAGCCTGTTCCGCCGTACCCCCGACTACCTGCTCAAGGTGCGTGGCGACTCGATGGTCGATGACGGCATCTTCGATGGCGACCTGGTCGGCATCCGTCAGCAGGGCGAGGCGCGCGACGGCCAGATCGTGGTCGCCCGGCTCGACGGCGAGGTCACCATCAAGCGCTTGCAGCACACCCGTGACGGTTACCGCTTGTTGCCCCGCAACCCGCACTATCAACCCATCGACGTAGGCCCCGAGCACGGATTCTTCATCGAAGGCGTGTTCTGTGGCTTGCTGAGGCGTGACTGATGGGCGCGGTGGTCGACCTCGACCGGCTGCTCGACCAGCGCCAGGTGTGGCGCGGCCGACAGGCCCAGGCTCGGCCGCTTGGCTTACAGCCCAGCGGGCATGCCGCGCTCGATGCACGGCTGCCAGAAGGCGGCTGGCCGGCGGCGGCATTGAGCGAATTGTTGTTGGCCAGCCCAGGTGTGGGTGAGCTGCAGTTGCTCTGGCCGACGCTGGCACGGTTGAGCGCAGCCAGTGAGCGGGTCGTGCTGGTGGCCCCACCCTTTATTCCCTATGCTCCGGCCTGGCAGGCAGCGGGTGTCGACCTGCGCTGGCTGGTGCAGGTCGACAGCGCGCGCGACGATGCCTTGTGGGCCGCCGAGCAATGCCTGCGCTCGGGCAGCTGCGCGGCGGTGGTTTGCTGGCCGGAGCGCGCCGATGACAAGGCCTTGCGTCGCCTGCAGGTGGCGGCGGAAACCGGCAACGCACTGGCGTTTGCCTGCCGCCCGCAGCAGGCCGCACTCAACCCGTCACCCGCCGCGCTGCGGATCGCCATCGACACCCGTCCGGCCCAGTGGCGGGTGCTCAAGTGCCGGGGTGGCCTGCCCCCCGCCAACCCCATCGCCCGGGGCTGAAGCACCATGCTCTGGGCCTGCATCCTGTTCCCGCAGTTGGCGCTGGACAGCGTCCTGCGCCAACGCGACGACCCTGACACCCCACTGGTGCTGCTGGGCGGGCATGGCCAGCGGCGTGTGCTGCAGGCGGTAAGCCCGGCCGCCGCCAGGCTGGGGTTGCGCGCCGGGCAGCCGCTGACCGCTGCCCGCGCCCTGGCCGATGGATTCACCTGCGTCGAAGTCGAGCCCGCGAGCATCGACAAGTTGCAGCAGCTGCTGGCCGCCTGGGCCTACCGGTTCAGTGCCCAGGTCAGCCTGCATTATCCGCGTGCGCTGCTGCTGGAGGTGGGATCGAGCCTGCAACTGTTCGGGCCCTGGCCCCTGTTAGAGGCGCGCCTGCGTGATGAGCTGGCCGGGTTGGGCCTGCGCCAGCGCATCGTGCTGGCCAGCAACCCGGTGGCGGCGCGGATGCTCGCCAATGCCCACGATGGGCTGGCCGTGAACAGCTCCGACGAGACCCGGGCAGCCTTGCTCGACCTGCCCATCGAACGGGCCGGCCTGCCACCTGAGGCCAGTGTGGCCTTGGCACGCATGGGCCTGCACCGGCTGGGCCAGGTCGTGGCGCTGCCCCGTGATGCCCTGGCCCGACGCTTCAGCAGCCAGGTGCAACTGCACCTGGACCAACTGCTTGGCCTGCGCTCGCTGGGGCTGGCGTTCTACCAACCGCCTGAGCACTTCGAAGCACGGCTGGAGCTGAACTTCGATGTCGAATCGCACCAGGCCCTGTTGTTTCCCTTGCGCCGGCTGCTCAACGACCTGGCGGCGTTCCTCGCCGGGCGTGATTGCGGTGTGCAGCGCTTCGAGCTTTACCTGGAGCACGCCGAGGGCCCGGATACCGTGCTCCAGGTTGGCCTGCTGGCTGCCGAGCGTGATGCTGCAATGCTCTTCGAACTGGCGCGAGGGCGCCTGGAGCCGCTGCGCATTCCGGCGCCGGTACGCAACCTGCGCCTGGTGGCGGCCGATCTGCCGCCGTTCATGCCCCAGCATCAGGCATTGTTCGACCCACGCGCCCAGCAGGCACAACCCTGGGAGCAACTGCGCGAACGCCTGCGTGCACGCCTTGGCGATGAAGCCGTCAAGGGCCTGCGCGCCGAAGCCGATCACCGTCCTGAATGTGCCTGGCAGGGCGTGGAGCAGGGCGCCCAAGGCCAGTTGGTCATGGCACCGGGCAGCCGCCCCGGCTGGCTGCTGCCTGAACCCCAAGCGCTGCCCGAGGCTGGCGTGCAACTGCTGGGGCATGCCGAGCGCATCGAGTCCGGTTGGTGGGACGGTGGCGATGTGCGGCGTGATTACTACCGCATCGAAACCCGCGATGGACTGCACGGCTGGGCCTTCCGCGACCTCGCGGCCCCCGGGCCGCTGTGGTTGCAGGGCTGGTTCGCGTGAACGGCCAGGGCTACGCAGAGCTGCATTGCCTGTCGAACTTCAGCTTTCAGCGCGGTGCCTCCAGTGCCGACGAACTGTTTCGCCGTGCCCGAGAGCAGGGCTACCAGGCCCTGGCGATCACTGACGAGTGCACCTTGGCAGGCATCGTCCGGGCCTGGCAGGCAGCCCGTGAGCATGGCCTCAAGCTGATCGTCGGCAGTGAAGTGCGGCTGGAGCAGGGGCCGAAGCTGGTGCTGCTGGTGCAGGACCTCGGCGGTTACCAGAACCTGTGCGCACTGATCACTCTTGCACGGCGCCGGGCGCCAAAAGGCAGCTACCGGCTGTTGGCCGAGGACCTTGCAGCCCATCATCAGGGTTTGCTGGCGTTGTGGGTGCCTGAGCCCGATGCGCCTGTCAGTGTCGGGCAGCAACTGCATGTGCTGTTCGGTGAACGCCTGTGGTTGGCCGTGCATCTGCATCGCGCAGCCGACGATGGCGCACGCCTGGCCCAGCTGTACGCCTTGAGCGCACAGCTGGCCGTGCCGCTGGTGGCCTGCGGCGATGTGCACATGCACGTGCGCGGGCGTCGCGCGCTGCAGGACTGCATCACCGCGATCCGCGCCCATTGCCCGGTGGCCGAGGCGGGGCGTTACCTGTTCGCCAATGGCGAGCGTCATCTGCGCCCGCTCGATCAACTGCACGAACTCTATCCAGCGCACCTGCTGGCCGAAACCCTGGTTATCGCCGAGCGCTGCAGCTTCGATCTTTCGGCGCTGAAATATCAGTACCCGCGTGAGCTGGTCCCCGAGGCTCACACGCCAGCCAGCTGGCTGCGCCACCTGTGCGAACAGGGCCTGCCCAGGCGTTGGCCCAGCGGGGTCACCGAAAAGGTCCGCGGCCTGCTGGACAAGGAGCTCGGGCTGATCGAGGCGCTGGGCTATGACAGCTACTTCCTCACCGTGCACGACATCGTCGCCTTTGCCCGCAGCCAGCACATCCTCTGCCAGGGCCGCGGTTCGGCGGCCAACTCGGTGGTGTGCTACGTGCTGGGCATCACCGAGCTCGACCCCACGGTGCACCGCCTGTTGTTCGAGCGCTTTCTGTCACGCGAGCGCAACGAGCCACCGGACATCGACGTGGACTTCGAGCACGACCGCCGCGAAGAAGTGATCCAGTACGTGTTTCGCCGCTATGGCCGCCACCGGGCCGCGCTCACCGCAGTGGTCAGCAGTTACCACGCTGCCGGGGCGGTGCGCGATGTGGCACGTGCGCTGGGGTTGCCCGCCGATCAGGTGGACGCCCTGGCCAAGTGTTGCGGGCGCTGGAGCGACCGCATTCCCGATGCCGAACGCCTGGCCGAGGCCGGTTTCGATGCACAGAGCCCCTCGCTGCGGCGCATCCTGGTACTGGCCGGCGAGCTGATCGGCTTCCCTCGGCACCTGTCGCAGCATCCGGGTGGTTTCGTCATTTCCCAGCAGCCCCTGGACGAGCTGGTGCCGGTGGAGAACGCGGCGATGGAAGACCGCACGGTGATCCAGTGGGACAAGGACGACCTGGACATGGTCGGCCTGCTCAAGGTCGATGTGCTGGCGCTGGGCATGCTCAGCGCGCTGCGTCGCTGTTTCGACCTGATTGCCCTGCACCGTGGGCGTGAGCTGACCCTGGCCAGCATCCCCGCAGAAGACCCGGCCACCTACGCCATGATCAGCCGTGCCGAAACCATGGGCGTGTTCCAGATCGAGTCGCGGGCGCAGATGGCCATGTTGCCCAGACTCAAACCCACTACCTTCTACGACCTGGTAATCGAAGTGGCGATCGTGCGGCCAGGGCCGATCCAGGGCGATATGGTCCACCCCTACCTGCGCCGCCGACTGGGCGAGGAACCGGTCAGCTACCCCTCGGAAAAACTGCGCGAAGTGTTCGACCGTACCTTGGGCGTACCGCTGTTCCAGGAGCAGGTGATGGAACTGGCCATGGTCGCTGCCGACTACAGCCCCGGCGAGGCCGACCAGCTGCGCCGCAGCATGGCGGCCTGGAAGCGCCACGGCGGCCTTGAGCCCCACCGGGTCCGGCTGATCGAAGGCATGCTGCGCAATGGCTACGAACTGGCTTTTGCCGAGCGCATCTTCGAGCAGATCAAGGGGTTCGGCAGCTATGGTTTTCCCGAGTCGCACGCCGCCAGTTTCGCCCTGCTGTGCTACGCCAGCAGTTGGCTCAAATGCCACGAGCCGGCGATCTTCACCTGTGCCTTGATCAATAGCTGGCCCATGGGTTTCTACAGCCCCGACCAGCTGTTGCAGGAAGCGCGTCGGCAGGGCATCGAGGTGCGCCCGGTGGATGTCGAGCACAGCCAATGGGACTGCACCCTGGAGCCGGTGGGCGAGGGCGCGTTGGCCATCCGCCTGGGGTTGCGGCAGATCCGCGGCTTTGCCGAAGGCGATGCCCGGCGCCTGGACCAGGCCCGGGCACAACGGCCCTGGCGCGATGTCGAGGATCTGTGCCTGCGTGCCGGGCTCGACAGCCGCACCTGTGCCCAGCTTGCCGATGCCGGTGCACTGCGCGCGATGGCCCGCGATCGGCATCAGGCGCGCTGGCAGGTGGCGGCAGTGCAGGCGCAACTACCGCTTTTCGCCCAGGTCGAAGCAGCACCAGAAACGCCGGTCGAGCTGCCCGTACCCAGCGTGGCCGAGGACTTGGTGGCCGATTACGACACCCTCGGCACTACGCTCGGCCCGCATCCGCTGGCCTTGCTGCGCCCGCGCCTGCGCGCCTTGGGCTGTCGCAGTTCAGCGCAACTGACCGACGTCGGGCATGGCGACAGCATTGCCGTGGCCGGCATCGTGGTTGGCCGCCAACGGCCGCAAACGGCCAGCGGCGTGACCTTCGTCACCCTCGAGGACGAGCATGGCATGGTCAATGTGGTGGTCTGGCGAGAGCTGGCCGAACGGCAGCGAAGGGCGTTGGTGGGGGCGCGGTTGCTCAAGGTGAGCGGGCGGCTGGAGCAGGAGCAGGGCGTGCGTCACCTGATCGCCCGGCGGTTGGAGGACATCAGCCCCTTGCTGCAGGGGCTGGATGTGCGCAGTCGCGACTTTCATTGACCGCAATCGCGGGGCAAGCCCGCTCCCACGTAACCTGCGTGGGAGCGGGCTTGCCCCGCGATGGGCCCTACACCATCGCCAACCGCTGCTTGCGCGTCGGTGGCGCAAACGCCTGGTCAATCGCCTGCAAGTCCGCCTCGGTCAGCACCAAGTCGCCCGCCGCTGCATTCAAGCGCACATGCGCCGGGCTCACCGCCTTGGGAATCGCAATCACCCCTTCGCCACGCGTGACCCAGGCCAGGCTCACCTGCGCCGGCGTCGCAGCATGACGCGCCGCAATTTCAACCAGCACCGGGTGATGCAGCAGTCGCCCGGCCTGGGCCAGTGGGCAGTAGGCCATGGTCGGCAGCTGCCGCTGGCGGCTCCAGGGCAGCAGGTCGAACTCGATGCCACGCTCGGCCGGGTTGTACAGCACCTGATTGGTGGCGCAGGCCGGGTTGTCCAGTTCCTGCAGGTCATCCAGGTCGAAGTTGGACACGCCCCAGCGGCGGATCCTGCCTTGCTCGATCAAGCGCTCGAAGGCCTCGACGGTCTCCTCCAGCGGATACTGTCCGCGCCAATGCAGCAGGTACAGGTCGATGCACTCGGTACCCAGGCGCTTGAGGCTGCGCTCGCACGCCGTCGGTACGCCGCGCCGGCTGGCGTTGTGCGGGTAGACCTTGCTGACCAGGAACACCTGGTCGCGACGCCCGGCGATGGCTTGGCCGACCACCTGCTCGGCACCGCCCTCGGCGTACATCTCGGCGGTATCGATCAGGCTCAGGCCCAGCTCGATGCCCTGCTGCAGGGCCGCCACTTCGGCCGCTTTGCTGCCTGGGTCTTCGCCCATGTACCAGGTGCCCTGGCCAATGGCCGGCACGCGGGTTCCCGCCAGATTCACGTAACGCATGTCACCTCCTGTGGATGGGTATGGGTCAGCAGCACGTCGAGCAGCGCTTCGGCGGCCCGTGACAGTTTGTGGTCGGCCAGGGCGATCACGCCGATGCGCCGCTCCACGGTAGGTTCGACCAGCGGCACGCAGCGTGCGCCGAGCTCTTGCATCTGTCCGATGCACAGCGCCGGCACGGCGCTCACGCCCAGGCCGCTGGCGACCATGCGGCCGATGGTCGACAGCTGGTGGCTCTCGAAGGCCACCGCCAGCTTGCCGTGCCCGGCCACCAGGTGCTGTTCGAGCAGCAGGCGCACTGCCGACGGCCGTTGCAGGGCGATGAAGTCTTCTGCCAACAGCTCGTGCCAGCGCACCTGGGGCTGACGGGCGAGGGGCGAGTCGGCGGGCACCACGGCGACGAAGCGGTCCATGTACAACGGGTGGAAGCGTAGCGCCTCGCTGCCGTCGGGCTCGAAGCCGATGCCCAGCTCGACGCGGCGGTGGCGCACCAGTTCCAGCACCTGTTCGTTGATCACGTCGTGCACGGTGACGTTCACTTTCGGGTAGCGCTGGCGGAACACTTTCAGCGACTGCGGCAGCAAGTTGCCGGCGAAGGAGGGCATGGCCGCCACCGACACCCTGCCCAGCTGCAGGGTGAAGCGCTGGCGCAGCATCTCTTCGGTGTCGTCCCAGTCGGCCAGCAGGCGCCGGGCCAGGGGCAGCAGCACCTCGCCCTCGGGGGTGAGGCTGACGCTGCGGGTGGTGCGGGTGAGCAGGGCGCCGCCGAGGTTGTCCTCCAGCGCCTTGATGGTCAGGCTCAGGGCCGGTTGCGACACATGCAGGTGCTCGCCGGCCTGGGCGAAGCTCTGGTACTTGGCCACGGTGACGAAGGCGCGCAGTTGCTTGACGTTCATGGCGGGCTTGGCCTTTGTTTTGCAAAAGTTATCAATCGATGACGAAAACAAAATTAACAAATCAGTCGACTACAGTGAAGATGACCGCACGGTTCCAACAACTACAAAAGGCGACTGAGCATGGCCGGACTGGACAAGCGTGTAGCAACCTACGAAGAGGCCCTGGCAGGCCTGACCGACAACATGACGGTGCTGGCCGGCGGCTTCGGCCTGTGTGGCATCCCGGAAAACCTGATTGCCCAGATCAAGCGCCTGGGCGTCAAGGGCCTGACCGTGGTCTCCAACAACTGCGGCGTCGATGGCTTCGGCCTGGGCGTGCTGCTGGAAGACCGGCAGATCCGCAAGATGATTGCCTCCTACGTGGGCGAGAACGCCGAATTCGAACGCCAGCTGCTCAGCGGCGAACTGGAAGTGGAGCTCACCCCGCAAGGCACCCTGGCCGAGAAGATGCGCGCCGGCGGCGCCGGCATTCCAGCCTTCTATACCGCCACCGGCTACGGCACCCCGGTCGCCGACGGCAAGGAAGTGCGCGAGTTCAAAGGCCGCAAGTACATCCTCGAAGAGTCGATCACCGGCGACTTCGCCATCGTCAAGGGCTGGAAAGCCGACCACTACGGCAATGTGGTGTATCGCAACACCGCGCAGAACTTCAACCCGCTGGCCGCCACCGCCGGCAAGATCACCGTGGTCGAGGTCGAAGAGATCGTCGAGCCCGGCGTGCTGCTGCCCAGTGAGATCCACACCCCGGGCATCTACGTCGACCGGGTCATCGTCGGCACCTTCGAGAAGCGCATCGAAAAGCGCACCGTCAAGGCCTGAGCGCCATCCTCAAGAACAAAAAAGAGATCCTGACCATGGCACTGACCCGCGAACAAATGGCCCAACGCGTCGCCCGTGAACTCAAAGACGGCTACTACGTCAACCTCGGTATCGGCATCCCCACCCTGGTGGCCAACTACGTGCCTGCCGACATGGACGTGATGCTGCAGTCGGAAAACGGCCTGCTGGGCATGGGCGAATTCCCCACCGAAGCCACCATCGACGCCGACATGATCAACGCCGGCAAGCAGACCGTCACCGCCCGCCGCGGCGCGTCGATCTTCGACTCGGCGCAATCCTTCGCCATGATCCGTGGCGGCCACGTCGACCTTACCGTGCTCGGCGCTTTCGAAGTGGACGTGGAGGGCAACATCGCCTCGTGGATGATCCCCGGCAAGCTGGTCAA
This sequence comes from Pseudomonas sp. EMN2, assembly GCF_009650555.1. NCBI lineage: Bacteria > Pseudomonadati > Pseudomonadota > Gammaproteobacteria > Pseudomonadales > Pseudomonadaceae > Pseudomonas > Pseudomonas sp. EMN2. The sequence continues at coordinate 14,906 of NZ_VZZR01000066.1, read as the reverse complement.
GGGCATGGGCGGCGCCATGGACCTGGTGGCCGGTGCCGACAACATCATCGTCACCATGACCCACGCCTCCAAGGATGGCGAGTCCAAGCTGCTGCCCAAGTGCAGCCTGCCGCTGACCGGCGCCGGTTGCATCCGCAAGGTGCTGACCGACCTGGCCTACCTGGAAATCGAAAACGGTGCCTTCATCCTGCGCGAGACCGCGCCGGGCGTGAGTGTCGAAGAGATCATCGAGAAAACCGCCGGCAAGCTGATCGTGCCGGACGATGTGAAGGAAATGACTTTCTAATCAAGCATCACCCGCCCTGTGGGTGCGGACCCGTGGGAGCGGGCTTGCCCCGCGATGACGTCAGACCAGGTGCCACGATCGCCCGGTCGGGCGCTATCGCGGGGCAAGCCCGCTCCCACGATGCCGCTCCCACAGGGTTTTTGCGTTACTTCAGTGTTGAAAATCAAAAAAAACAAATAAAAGGAAAACCCCGTGGCCGCTGATATCCAAGACAGCCGCTCCGCCCGCTTTGCCCTGCGCTGCTCCAACTGGGCCGAGCGCTGGTTCCCCGACTCCTGGGTGTTCGCCGCCCTGGCCGTGATGCTGGTGTGCCTGGGCGCACTGGTGATGGGCGCCAAGCCCACCGACACCGCCAAGGCCTTCGGCGATGGCTTCTGGAGCTTGATCCCGTTCACCATGCAGATGGCCTTCGTGGTCATCGGCGGCTACGTGGTGGCCAGCTCGCCACCCGCCGCGCGGCTGATCGACCGCCTGGCGCGCATCCCGAAAAACGGCCGTTCTGCCGTGTGCTGGGTAGCGCTGATCTCGATGCTCGCCTCATTGCTCAACTGGGGCCTGTCGCTGGTGTTCGGCGGCCTGCTGGTGCGCGCCCTGGCCCGCCGCACCGACTTGAAGATGGACTATCGCGCTGCCGGTGCCGCCGCCTACCTGGGCCTTGGCGCGGTATGGGCGCTGGGCTTGTCGTCGTCGGCCGCGCAGTTGCAAGCCAACCCGGCCAGCCTGCCGCCGTCGATCCTGTCCATCACCGGGGTCATCCCGTTCACCGAAACCATCTTCCTCTGGCAGTCCGGGGTCATGCTGGCGGCGCTGGTGATCGTCTCGCTGGTGATCGCCTATGCCACCGCACCAGGGCCGAACAGCGCTCGCAGTGCGCAAGACTGCGGCGTCGACCCCAGCTTCAGCGCGCCGCCCGCGCCGCAGCGCACGCGCCCGGGCGAGTGGCTGGAGTACAGCCCGATCCTGATCCTGCTGCTGGTGGCCCTGGCCGGCGGCTGGCTGTACCAGGAGTTCGCCACCAAGCCTGCGATCACCGCGATCTCCGGGCTGAACACCTACAACCTGCTGTTCATCATGCTCGGCGCCTTGCTGCACTGGCGTCCGCGCAGCTTCCTCGATGCCGTGGCCCGCGCGGTGCCGACCACCACCGGGGTGCTGATCCAGTTCCCGCTGTACGGTTCGATCGCCGCCATCCTCACCCAGGTCAAGGGTGTCGACGGCGCGACCCTGGCCCACCACATCTCGGTGTTCTTCACCCAGATCGCCACCCATGACACCTACGCGCTGTTGATGGGGGTGTACTCGGCGGTGCTGGGCTTCTTCATCCCGTCCGGCGGTGGCAAGTGGATCATCGAGGCGCCCTACGTGATGCTGGTGGCCAACGATCTGCAGTACCACCTGGGCTGGGCGGTGCAGATCTACAACGCCGCCGAGGCGCTGCCGAACCTGATCAACCCGTTCTACATGCTGCCGCTGCTGGGCGTGCTGGGCCTGAAAGCCCGCGACCTGATCGGCTTCTCGTTCGTGCAGCTGCTGGTGCATGTGCCGCTGGTGCTGGTGTTGCTGTGGGCGCTGGGTACGACCTTGCAGTACGTGCCGCCCGTGATGCCGTGAGGCTCGGGTAGTGACAGGGAAGGGCGGTCAGGCACCGCCCTTTTTTACGTTTCGATGACATATCGATAATGATTCGCATGTGCGATTCGTTTTCATGTGAATGCCGCCTGGTCGGCAGCCAAGGACTTTCATCGAAACGAACAAGGAGACAGGCAGCGATGTTCGCGCCCATCAGCCGTTCCATGGCCCTTACCCTGGGCCTGTGTGCCACCGCCGTCAGCCCGCTTGCGCAGGCAGAAGAGACCGAAACGCGGTCCGACGACAACGTGCTGGAACTCGGCACCACCGAAGTTCTCGCCCAGGGCCTGGGCAGCACCACCGAGCACAGCGGCTCCTACACCACCGGCAGCATGAGCGCTGCGACGCGCCTTAACTTGTCGATCAAGGACACCCCGCAATCGGTCTCGGTGCTGACCCGTCAGCAGCTTGACGACTTCCAGCTCGACACGCTCTCCGAAGCCATGGCCCATGTCACCGGCGTCACCGTGCAGCGCAACGACTCCGAGCGGCCGGCTTATTATTCACGGGGCTATTCGATCAACAACTTCCAGATCGATGGAATGCTCAATACCTTCTCGAGCCTCAAGTCCGACTCGGACACCATCATCTACGACCGTATCGAGGTGGTGCGTGGCGCCACCGGCTTGACCACCGGGGCGGGCGACCCGTCCGGCACCATCGCCATGGTGCGCAAGCGCCCGACCTCGCAGCTGGCGATCAGCACTGGCGCCAGTGCCGGCAGCTACGACAACTACCACGGTTACCTCGATGTCGGCGGCCCGCTGGGCCTGGAAGGGCGCCTGCGCGGGCGCACGGTGCTGGCCTACCGTGACAGCCAGTCGTTCATGGACAAATATGCCAGCCAGCGTGAGGTGGCCTACGGCATCCTCGAGGCCGACCTGACTGACAGCACCGTAATGGCGGTGGGTTACGACTATCAGAACAAGCACGTACAAGGGGCCTCCTGGGGCACCGTGCCGTACTGGAACGCCACCGGCGGCAAGGCCGACCTGCCGCGCTCGACCAACCTGGCCGCGCCCTGGTCGTCGTGGCCGCTGAAAGACCAGACGGTGTTCGCCACCCTCGACCAACGCCTGGCCAACGACTGGCTGCTCAAGCTCGCCTATACCCATCGCGAGTCCGACAGCGATGGCAAGGTGTACTACGGCGGCAACGGTTTCCCCGCCGCCGACCGCAGCGGCATGAAAGCCTGGTATCAGCATTTCAGTGGCGAAGAGCAGATGGACGCCATCGACTTCAACCTGGCAGGCCCTTACCAGCTGTTCGGGCGCAGCCACGACTTCATGGTCGGTTATGGTGAATCCGAGCGGCGCGACACGTCGCCATACTTGATCGGCGGGCCACTGCCCGACGATTACCGGGAGATCCCGGACTGGAAGTACATGAGCAGCATCGCCAAGTTCCAGGATATCGATACCGGGCTCGATGCCTCGCGTAATTCCATCAAACAGAAGGCCGGCTATATCGCCACCCGGCTCAACCCCACCGACCGCCTGCACTTCGTGCTCGGCAGCCGCTATGGCAGCTGGCAGACCGAGAGCCGTGAATGGGCCTACGACGCGGCGCAGAATGGCACCGAACTGACGCCCAGCAAGCAGACCCAGAACGACCAGTGGACGCCGTATGCCGGGGTGCTGTACGACCTCACCGAGCAGTACACCGTCTATGCCAGCTACACCGACATCTTCAACCCGCAATCGGTACGTGACAAAAACCGCCAGTACCTCGAACCCATCGTCGGCAAGGTCTACGAAGTGGGCGTCAAAGGCAGCCTGATGGACGACCGGCTCAACCTCAGCAGCGCGGTGTACCGCAGCAAACAGGACAACGTCGCCGAGCAGGACGATTCGGTACCGCCCAACGGCAACGAGGTGTTCTACAAATCCGGCGGCAAGGGCAACGTGGTCGAAGGCTTCGAGGCCGAGATTGCCGGCGAGGTGCGCCCCGACTGGCAAATGAGCCTGGGCTACAGCTACACCCACGCGGCCAACGCCGACAAGCAGCGCAAGAACCCCGAGCAACCGCTGAACCTGGTGCGTTTCTCGAGCACCTACAAGCTGACCCCGGCGTTGACCGTGGGCGGCACCCTGGACTGGCAGAGCGATACCCACAAGCAGGCCAACCGGCCCGTGGGGCGGGCGGCGAACGGTTCGATCATCACGGTGCGCGACGAGATCAGCCAGAAGGCCTTCTCGGTGGTGGGGCTGATGGCGCGGTATCAGTTTGACGAGCACCTGTCGGCATCGCTGAACGTGAAGAACCTGTTCGACGAGCACTATTACAACAATCTGGGCTTCTATAACGGGGTGTATCACGGCGAGCCACGGACGATGATGGTCAGCCTGGACTGGAGGCTTTAATTGGGAAGGCCATCCTGACGCCTGAAGCCTGCCTGGCAGCGTCTACTGGCAGAACGCCAAGGATCTGCTGGACTAAGACGCTGTCGGCAGGGCTGATTCTGGGCAGGTGAAACCTTCCTTCGCCGTCATGCTGGCCAGGTGGCAGGTTTGGCCTTCTCAGGAGCTTCGATGAACAAGGTTTCGGCGTGTATGTGCACCCTGATCGTTTTCTCGCTGGCGGGCTGCTCCGGCATCCCCACACAGCCTTACCAGGAGCCGGCCGGCTCGACACCCTCCGCGCGCATGCGGGTCATCAGCAACTCGGATGTGTTTGGTGACAGCATCACTGCCCGCTGTGCACCCAGCGTGCGTCACACAATGGCCCAGGCCGGTCACTTCTCGGCGGGTCGCGCACTGGAGAACCACCCACAGTACCCCTTGGCACCCGCCAAGCTGGGCATGCCGCCGCGCCTTTCGCCACCCTTGCTCAGCCTGACGCCCACCGTGCGCAATGCCGAAGGCCGCGTCGAAGAGGTGGTCGCCGAGTACCGGGTGCCGACTACAGCGCCGTTTCAGCTCGCTACCCTGGGGGCTGGGATGGGCACGTCGCTGGGCAGGGGCATCTACTGCGACGAGCAGGCCCGGGTCTATAACCTCGAGGCGGGGCGCGACTATGAAGTGACCATCGGCATGGGGGCCGTCGGGCAAGGCGAGAACATGCGGCCGGTCTGTCGCTTCGATGTTCGTGTGCTGATGCCGATAGGTCAGGGACATCAGGTGATGCCGATGCCCGTGACGGGGTTCGCGGCGCCGAGGAAACGCTGTGATTGAGGTGTGAGGGCGGCGTTACACCGAGCCCGCCCTCACGCGTGCACAAAGCGTCTGGCTGGACTTGCGTCAGTTCGGCTGGCGCAAGCCATCGAGCAGTGCGCTTAGCTTCGCTCGGCCCGCTTCATCCAACCCGAACACCGGCCGCCGTGGCTCGCCCACCGGCAGCCCAGTCATGCCCAACCCGGCCTTGATGGTCGCCGGCAAGCCACCCTTGAGGATAAAGTCCAGCAGTGGCAACTGGCGGTAGAACAGCGCCCGCGCCTGGGCAAGGTCGCCCGCCAGTACCGCCTGGTACAGCTGCTGGTTCAGCGCGGGAATCAAGTTGGCCGCCGCCGTGCACCAACCCTTGGCCCCGGCAACGAAGGCCTCCAGCGCCAACGGATTGCAGCCGTTGTAGAACGGCACCTGGCCCTCGCCGAGCAGCTGCAGCTTGTGCATGCGCTGGATGTCGCCGGTGCTCTCCTTGACCATGGTGACGTTGTCCACCTCGCGTACGATGCGCAGGATCAGCTCCACCGGCATGTCGGTGCCGCTGGTGGCGGGGTTGTTGTAGAGCATGATCGGGATATCGATGGCCGCGCCGATGGTGCGGTAGTGCTGAAGGATCTCGGCTTCGCTGAGCTTCCAGTACGCGGCCGGCAGCACCATCACCGCATCGGCGCCGTGTTGCTGGGCGAAGCGCGCACGGCGCACGGCACCGACGGTGGTCAGGTCAGAGACGCTGACGATGCTCGGCACGCGCTTGCCGATGCGCTCCAGGCTGTACTGGGCAACTTGTTGCCATTCGCTGTCGCTGAGGTAGGCACCCTCGCCGGTGCTGCCCAGCGGTGCGATCACTTGTACGTCGCCGTCGATCAGACGGTCGATGGACTGGCCCAGGGCGGGCAGGTCGAGCTGCTCGCCGTCGTGGTTGAACGGGGTGATGGTGTAGCCGATGATGCCATGGAATTGAGTGGTCATTCTGAAGGGCTCCGCAAGCAAGGCAGGGTAGAGTCAGGCGAGGCAATCGGCGTGCTGGCGCAGGGCCTGCCGGGCGTAGTAGTTGAAAGCGGCGCCATGGCGCTTGGGCCGGTCGATCCAGTCGTGGGCGTCGCGGCCAAGCTCAGGGGCGATCGGTTTGATGGTTCCGGCGGCCATGGCCAGCAGTTGCAGGCGCGCGGCGCGTTCGATCAGCTGGGCGTAGACACAGGCCTGCTCGATGCTGGCGCCGGTGGACAGTTGGCCATGGTGCGAGAGCAGGATGGCGCGCTTGTCGCCCAGGGCGGCGCTGATGATTTCGCCTTCTTCGTTGCCCACCGGCACGCCGGGCCAGGCTTCGAGGAACGCGCAGTCTTCGTACAGCGGGCACAGGTCCATGTGCGACACCACCAGCGGCACTTCGAGCATCGACAGCGCGGCGACATGGGTGGGGTGGGTGTGGATGATGCAGTTCACATCCGGGCGGGCGCGGTACACCCAGCTGTGGAAGCGGTTGGCCGGGTTGGGCATGCCCTGGCCTTCCAGCACCTCCAGGTCTTCGTTGACCAGCAGCAGGTTGCCGGCGGTGATCTCGTCGAAGCCCAGCCCCAGCTGCTGGGTATAGAAGGTGCCCGGTTGCGGGCCACGGGCGCTGATCTGCCCGGCCAGGCCCGAGTCGTGGCCATGGTCGAACAGAATTCGGCAGGTCAGGGCCAGCTTTTCGCGCACAGTCCACGTATTATCCGCGAGCGAGCCTTGCATCTGCGTCAGAGCCTTTTGCACCAGTTGGTCTTTGCTGTGTGTCAGGGTGTTGGCCATGGGGAGTGATCCTCTGTGGCGTGATGGTGGATGTCTCGGCTGGCCCGCCCCCTTACTTTCGACGGTGGAGGGGCGGTCCATCAGATGACACAAATAATCCTATATGACACAAAGTGTCATTAGCAAGTGCGTTTGTCCGGGAAAGCCGCTTCACATGTCTATCCGACTGAAATTGCTGCGCAAGAAACTGGGGATCACCCTTGAGGTGCTGGCTGAAAAATCCGGCATGACCAAGAGCTACCTGTCCAAGGTCGAGCGTGGCCTGAATACGCCGTCGATTGCTGCCGCGCTGAAACTGGCGCGGGCGCTGAACGTCAATGTCGAGGAGCTGTTCGACGGCGAGCAGGAAGGCCAGGCGCGCTATAGCCTGGTTCGTCGCGGCGAGCGCCAGGCGCTGGTCGGCAATGGCCAAGGGCCGGGTTACGCGGTGCTCACCTCCCAGGTTGGCCAACGCAGCTTGTTGCCGTTCTTGATTCAGCCCCCCACCGTGTTCACCGATCCGACCTTCAAGGAGCACGAGGGCGAGGAGTTCCTGTTCGTCCACGAGGGCCAGGTGGAGGTGGACTTCATGAGCGAGCGGGTGTTGCTGGACGCGGGCGACGCCCTGCATTTCAACGCCCAGACTCCACACCGCCTGCGCTCGGTGGGCGAACGCCAGGCCCAGTTGCTGGTGGTGGTGCAGGGCGGGGAAGGGTGAGGGCAGGGCGATGATCGAGGCCTCGCGGTTTTGGCGTGACCCTGCCTTGCCGTTTGTCGAGGCCCGGCGCGTGGGGGATGGGCGCCAGGTGTGCTATGCCGCGCATTCCCATGAGAGCTTTTCGATCGGTGTGATCACGGGCGGGCGCAGTCGCTACCTCACGGGGGATGCCCGGCATGAGATCGGCGCCGGCAGCACCGTGTTGATGAACCCTGGCGTGGTGCATACCTGCAACCCGATCCAGGGGGAGCCCTGGTCGTACCTGATGCTGTTTGTCGACCTACCGTGGTTGCAGCAGCATGGTTTTGCCCTGCCGCAAGCGACACTCAGCACCTCTTCGGGGTTATACGGGCGGTTGCTCGAGGTGTTTGCGGGCCTGTTCGATGACCGACCGGCCGCTGACAAGGAGGCGCTGCTGGTTGCATTCTTCCAAGCGCTGCCTGGGTATTTCGATGAGCGAACAGGCCAGCGCAGGGTGGAGCATCCGCGGCTGGAAATGGCTGCCGCGTTCATCCGTGCCCATCGCCTGGATCCGCTGACTCTCGAAGACATCTGCAATGCAGTGGGACTTTCCCGTGCCTACCTGATTCGCGCTTTTGGCAAGCGCTTCGGGCTGACACCCCACGGCTATCTGCTCGACCAGCGGGTGCAGTACGCCCGCGCCCAACTGCGCCTGGGCCGGCCGATTGCCGAGGTGGCGCTGGAGGCCGGGTTCGCCGACCAGGCGCATCTGCAACGGGCGTTCAAGCGGCACCTGGCGGCGACGCCGGGGCATTATCGGGCAACATAATCGCGGGGCAAGCCCGCTCCCACGGAGGTGCGTGGGAGCGGGCTTGCCCCGCGATGCGGTCGTGACAGGCATTCAACCTGCCAGCAGATACCCGGCGCTCGCCACCAACAACACCGCCAACCCGCGATTGAACAAGCGCAACCGCCTTGGCTCCCCCAGATACTGGCGAATCACACTCCCGGCCCACGCCCAGCTGGCCACCGAGACAAAACAGATCGGCCCATAGATCCAGGTGAACAGCCACAACAGCTGCTGCTCGCCAGCGGTATAGGCGCCCACCCCGGCCACCGCCGCCAACCAGGCCTTGGGGCTCAGCCACTGCATGGCCGCGCCGTGCCAGGCAGTGGGCGCCCGTTGTTCGGCGTCGGCCTGCAATTGGCCATCGTCACTGGCCAGCTTCCAGGCCATGTACAACAAAAACAGCACGCCACCCCACAGCAACAGGTGCTGCAGCCACGGCCAGCGCAGCAGCAGCTCATGCAAGCCCAGGCCGGTGAGCACCAGCAGCAGGCAGAAACCCAGGGTGGCGCCGGCGGCGTGCCCGAGGCTGGCGCGCAGGCCGTGACGGGCGCCGCTGCCCAGCGCCACGATATTGACCGGGCCTGGGGAAATCGAGGCCGCCAAGGCGAAGGCGGCCATGGACAGGGACAAGCTCATGCGCAGATTCCTTGCAACGATGGAGTGCCGCCATGATCGACGACAAATGCGGCGCAGGTATTGAACAAAAATGCTCAAGGCCTCTGTTACAGATTTTGTAATAGTTTCGCGCTGTGGGGAAAAGCTGCTTCGATTGTAGGATCGTCATCCCTTTTTCTGATCAAGGTCTATATGAGCACCTTCGCGGAGCCCCCCAGTTTCTGGCCGTCCCGGCCATCCTTCCCACGTCCTCGTGACGCCGCCCTTGTGAGTACCCGCTAATGGAATGGCTAGCCGACCCCACGGCCTGGCTGGGCCTGCTGACGCTTATCGTCCTCGAGCTGGTGCTGGGTATCGACAACCTGGTGTTCATCGCCATCCTCGCCGACAAATTGCCGCCCCATCAGCGCGACCGCGCGCGGGTGATCGGCTTGTCGTTGGCGCTGATCATGCGCCTGGGCCTTCTGGCCAGCATCTCGTGGATGGTCACCCTGACCGCCCCGCTGATCGAGGTGTTCGGCAAGACCTTCTCCGGCCGTGACCTGATCATGCTGTTCGGTGGTGTGTTCCTGTTGTTCAAGGCCACCATGGAACTGCACGAAAGGCTGGAGGGCCATGTCGCCCAGTCGGGCGGCGTGACGCGGCATGCGGCGTTCTGGCCGATCGTCGCGCAGATCGTGGTGCTCGATGCGGTGTTCTCGCTGGATGCTGTGATTACCGCGGTGGGTATGGTCGAGCACCTGTCGGTGATGATGATCGCGGTGATCTTCTCGATCGGCATCATGATCGTCGCCAGCAAGCCGCTGACCCGCTTCGTCAACGCCCACCCGACAGTGATCATGCTGTGCCTGGGCTTTTTGATGATGATCGGCTTCAGCCTGACCGCCGAAGGCCTGGGCTTCCATATCCCCAAGGGCTACCTGTACGCGGCCATCGGCTTCTCGCTGCTGATCGAGCTGTTCAACCAGCTGGCCCGCGCCCGCCGCAAGCGCAGTGTGCAACAGCACCGACCGCTGCGTGAGCGTACCGCCCATGCCGTGCTGCGCCTGATGGGCGGGCGCCGGGTGGAGGCCGACGAGGTGGGCGAGGAGATCGCCGACCTGGTGGAGGACGGTAGCGAGCAAGTGGTCTTCGACCGTCGCGAGCGGGTGATGATCAGCGGCGTGCTGAACCTGGCCGAGCGGCCGATCCGCACGGTGATGACGGTGCGTGCCAAGGTCGATGCCATCGACCTGGCGCAACCGGCCGAGGTGATCACCCAGGCGTTGATCAACTCCTCTTACTCACGCCTGCCGCTGATCCGTGACGGGCGTATCGAGGAACCGCTGGGCTTCGTGCACAAGAAGGAACTGCTCAAGGAGCTGCTGGCCGGCAATGAGCCGGACCTTGAGGCCCTGGCCCGGGCGCCGCTGAACCTGCTGGAGAGCTTCAGCATCCTAAACGCGCTGGAGCAGATGCGTGGGCAGTCGACGCACATTGCCTTCGTGGTCAACGAGTTCGGTGATTTCACCGGCGTGCTGACCATGACCGACATCCTCGAGTCGATCGCCGGCGAGCTGCCGGACGCCAGCGAGGTCGAAGGGCCGGGCGTGGTGGAGGAGGCGGGTGGTTTCGTCGTCAGCGGCGCCCTGAACCTGGCCCAGGTGCAGGCGCGTACCGGCTTCGTGGCCCGTGCCACCGAGGACTACCAGACCCTCGCGGGCCTGGTGATGAGCCTGCTCGACCGCCTGCCGGTGGTCGGTGACCGTCTGCAGTGGAACGGCTGGAGCATGACCGTGGTGGCGGTGGAGGAGCGGCGCGTGCGCCAGGTGCGCCTTACACCGAGCGCCGACGCTGACGCAGCAGGTGCTTGATGCCTTCGAGCACCAGCACCAGCACCGCGGCCCAGATCGGCAGGTAGGTCAGCCACTGATCCGGGCCGATGGTTTCGCCCAGCAGCAGGGCGACGCCCACCAGCAGCACCGGCTCGACGTAGCTGAGCAGGCCGAACAGGCTGAACGGCAGCATGCGGCTGGCCAGCACGTAGGCGATCAGGGCGCTGGCACTGATCGCCCCGAGCAGCGGGATCAGCCAGTAGAGGTTCTGGTGTTGCGCCAGGTCCGCGGCTGACAGCGGGCCCTGGACCACGAAGTACAGGGCCCACGGCAGCAGCAGGCACATGTCGCACCACAGGCCGCCCAGGTGGTCGGTGCGGCAGCGTCGGCGCAAGACGAAGTAGATCGGGTAGCCGACCGTCACCAGGATGGTCTCCCAGGCGAAGCTGCCGTTCTGGTACAGCTCGTGGCCCACGCCCAGGGCTGCGCAGCTGACCGCCACCTTTTGCAGGCGCGACAGGCGTTCGCCGTAGACCAGGCGGCCGGTCAGCACCATCGCCAGTGGCAACAGGAAATAGCCCATCGACACCTCCAGGCTGCGCCCGTGCAGCGGCGCCCAGAGGAACAGCCACAATTGCACCCCCATCAGCCAAGAGGTGCCGACCATGCCCAGCAGCAGCAGAGGTGTGCGGCGGACCCGCGCGAACAGTTCGCCAACCCGCTTCCAGTCTTTGGAAATCAACATGAACAACGTCAGGCAGGGCAGCGTCAGCAGGGTGCGCCAACCGAAGATTTCCTCGCCGTCGAGCGGTTTGAGGAAGGAGGTATAGAAATACATCACGGCGAACAGACAGGACGCCATGACCGATGAAACGATGCCTTTTGACACGAATGCCTCGAAAAACGGGAAGGGTGAGCGGGCGGATCAGCCGCGCATGATCTCAGGGGGCGCGTCCTGCGGCAACCGCAGCCTGCCCGGGCGCGTGGCCAATGCCGTGAGCAGCTCGGTGGCGGGCATTGGCCGGGCGAACAGGTAACCTTGCTGGAAGTCCACCCCGTGGCGCTCCAGGTAGTCGCGCTGCACCGCGGTCTCGACCCCTTCGGCCACGATACCCAAACCAAGCTTGGCCGAGAGTTCGATAATGGTGTTGAGGATATGTTGCGACAGCGCATCGCCACCGATCATGGCGACGAAGCTCTGGTCGATTTTTAGGTAGTCGACCTTGAACTGACGCAGGTAGTTGAGGCTGGACTGGCCCGTGCCGAAGTCGTCGAGGGCGATCATGACCCCCATCTCGTGCAGCTTTTCGAACAGCTCCAGGGTTACCGGGGTGGGCTCGATCAGTTTGCGCTCGGTCAGCTCGAGGGTGAGCACCACACGGCCGGGGGGGAAGTGCTGGAGGAAGGTGCGGCAATCGTCGAGCAGGCCAAGGTCGCGGCAATGATCGGCGGTGATGTTGATGCCGACGTGAAAACCGTCATCCAGCAGCGCGACATGGGGTGTCAGGGCTTGTGCGGTGTTGAGCATCAGGGCGCGGGTCATGGCGACGATCTGCCCGCTGTGTTCGGCGTAGGGGATGAACAGGTCCGGGCGTACCAGGCCCTCGCGCGGATGCTGCCAGCGCATCAGCACCTCGACACCGGCCCAGTGATAGTCGCCTTTGCGCACCACCGGCTGGAAGTACGGCAGGAACTCGCCGGCTTCGAGCGCCCGGTCGAGTTCAGCGCGAGGCGAGGTGGCGCGGCGTATCTGCCAGCGGCAGACGCTGCCGGCCACCACGCCGAGTACCAGCAGCAAGCTGAGCAGGGCCGGGTAGCGCGAGCGCATCAACTCGCCCAGCTTGCCTGCGGCGTAGCCGCCCTGCACGCTGAACGGGTAGCGTGTCGAGGAGACGGTGGCAGGGGCGCTGGCAGCGACGGGCGGTGTGCCTTGCTGCACCAGGCCTTGCTGGCCCATCCAGTGGCTGCCCACCCGCACCAACAGCTCGTCATCCTGAGCGATCAGGCGCAGGGCCGTCAGCAGGTGGTTGCCGTCCACTGTGGCGATCGCCCCGCGATCACCCTGGCTGACCCGGTAAACCAGCAGTGGATGGCCCGGCGTGACGGAGTTGCCGTCCATCAGCCAGAGCTGCCCGTCGGTATAGTCGCGCGCATTCACCGGCTCGTCGAAATCGCCGAACAGCGAAGTGCAATACAGGTTGTCGCGGTCGAACAGGCTGGTGGAGCGCACGAACGCATTGCGCGTGACTTCGATGCGCAGTGCCAACTGCACCTGTTCGCAGGGCTGACCGGCCTTGGGCAACAGGTGATTCGCGGCACTGGACAGGCTGTCTAGAATCATCTCGATGTGCCTGACCACTTCGCGTGTGGTGGCCAGGCTGTTGGCCTGCAATTCGCGCTCGGTCTGCCAGCGGGTAACGGCCAGCCCGCAGACCAGCGGCAGCACCCCGACAATCCAGGGCAGCAGGATGCGCCAGCTCCAGCGGGGAGGGCGTTTTGGGGTCAGGGGCATGCGCAGGTGAACCAGTGACGGACGGGCGTGTCAGTGCCAAGGATAGCCGTTTGTCGGTGAAGCTTACGAACTAAAACGCGACAAACAAATTTACGCAATGTAGAATTGCGTTACGAATACAACAATAAGGTTCTCCGCCAACCGGAGGATCAAGCCCGCCGAGAATGGGTCCCCATGAAAAACCCTGCATTCAAGCTGATCATTGGTGCCTATCTGGCCCGCAGCGTGCGCGGCATCCCCTGTTCGCCTCCTGTTCCGTTCGCCATCGCAAGCCAGTAATCCAACCGTTTTTTGCTGCAGATGAGGACACGAACATGGCAGATATCTTCGAAAACCCGATGGGCCTTGAAGGCTTTGAATTCATCGAGCTCGCTTCGCCGACCCCTGGCGTGCTGGAGCCGGTCTTCCAGATCCTCGGTTTCACCAAGGTGGCGACCCACCGCTCCAAGAATGTGCACCTGTACCGCCAGGGTGGCATCAACCTGATCCTCAACAACGAACCCAAAAGCGCTGCCTCGTACTTCGCCGCCGAGCATGGCCCGTCGGTGTGCGGCATGGCCTTCCGCGTGCGCAACGCCCATGAAGCCTATGCCCGCGCCCTGGAACTGGGTGCCCAGCCGGTAGAGATCGAGACCGGCCCGATGGAGCTGCGTCTGCCGGCGATCAAGGGTATCGGTGGCGCGCCGCTGTACCTGATCGACCGTTACGAAGAAGGCAGCTCGATCTATGACATCGACTTCAAGTTCCTTGAAGGTGTCGACCGCAATCCGGTCGGCGCTGGCCTGAAGATCATCGACCACCTCACACATAACGTCTATCGCGGGCGCATGGCCTACTGGGCCGGCTTCTACGAGAAGCTGTTCAACTTCCGCGAGATCCGCTACTTCGACATCAAGGGCGAGTACACTGGCCTGACCTCCAAGGCCATGACCGCACCCGACGGCATGATCCGCATCCCGCTCAACGAAGAGTCGTCCAAGGGCGCGGGGCAGATCGAAGAGTTCCTGATGCAGTTCAATGGCGAGGGCATCCAGCACGTGGCCTTCCTCACCGACGACCTGCTCAAGACCTGGGATGCCCTCAAAGGCTTCGGCATGCGTTTCATGACCGCACCGCCGCAAACCTACTACGAAATGCTCGAAGAGCGTCTGCCGGGTCACGGCGAGCCGGTCGACCAGCTGCAGTCGCGTGGCATCCTGCTGGACGGTGCTTCCGAGGCCGGCGACAAGCGCCTGCTACTGCAGATCTTCTCGGAAACCCTGCTGGGCCCGGTGTTCTTCGAGTTCATCCAGCGCAAGGGTGACGATGGCTTTGGCGAAGGCAACTTCAAGGCACTGTTCGAGTCGATCGAGCGTGACCAGGTGCGTCGTGGCGTGTTGAACGTCGAGTAATCGGCGCATCGCCCACTGAACGGGCTTGCACGTCCAGACTGTAGGAGCGGCCTTGCCGGGGCGCCGGACCGGCCGGAAAGGGCTGCAGAGCAGCCCCGGCGGTTTCTGCTTACACGCTGAAAACCTGGGGCCGCGTTGCGGCCCTTTCCGGCCGGTCCGGCGCCCCGGCAAGGCCGCTCCTACAGTGATGTTTTTCAGCCAA
>NZ_VZZR01000065.1:0-43196 GCF_009650555.1 Pseudomonas sp. EMN2 | reverse complement strand
AGCGCCTCTGGAGGCCGGATTTTACGTAGAGTTCTCGCCTTTTAGGCGAAGGATTCTGCCATGCCCAAGCGCTACGAATTTTCTGAAGCAGACTGGGATTTAGTCGCTGATCTTTTTACAACTTATCGACGTGCCGGACGCCCAAGAGTCGATGATCGCTTGATGTTGAATGGCGTGTTGTGGGTACTTTGCTCCGGTGCGGCATGGCGAGACATGCCAGAGCGATTCGGCCCTTGGTCCACTGTCTATCAGCGCTTTCGAGATTGGCGAAATCAGGGCACCTTCAACAAGATGCTCAAACGTCTGCACGTCAAACTCAACGCTCAAGGCTTGATCGACCTGGACACCTGGTGCATTGACTCAACGGCAGTCAAAGCGACCCGAGCCTCATCTGGGGCAGGCAAAAAAGGGGGGCGGAAGAACCGGCGGACCACGCACTTGGGAGAAGTCGGGGCGGGCTAACAACGAAAATTCACATGGTCTGCGACACTCGAGGTGTGCCGCTGCACTTCATCCTTTCGGGCGGACAAGCCAGCGATATCTCCCACACCCAACCGTTGCTGGACGGAGTCCACATTCCCAATGAACGAGGTAGGTCGCGCAAGCGATGCCGCAAACTGATTGCTGACAAGGGCTACGACGCGGAGTCTCTCCGGCAGTACTGTGATCGCTATCGCATGCAACCTGTGATTCCCTATCGGGTCATGAAACGCAAACCTAAACCGGGTTTGCCGCGCCTATTCGATAAACCCAAGTATCGGGAACGGAACGTTATCGAGCGGCTATTTGGCTGGTTGAAAGAGCATCGCCGTCTGGCGACCCGTTACTGCAAGCTCGCGAAAAGCTATACGGCGATGGTCACGCTGGCCTGCTGGCGGCGGTGTCTAAGACATTACTTTTCGTACAGAACCTAAGAGTCACAGGCTGTCCGGATCCCCGAAGAACATTTGTATCCGCGACCTGAGCCAGCGCTCCGCCGGGTCATTGTCCTGCGCCCCCCGCCAGGCCATGTGCAACTCGAAACTGCGCACGTCCAGCGGCAGGTCCTCAGCCCGCAACCCGCCCGCAGCAGTGAGCGCATCCGCGGTGTAGTCCGGCACCGTGGCGACGATATCGGTCCCCGCCAGCAAACTCCCAAGGCCATTGAACTGCGGCACCGCCAGCACCACATGGCGCTTGCGGCCGATTTCGTCCAGTGCTTCATCGATGAAACCGGACAAGTCGCCGGCAAACGACACCAACGCATGGGGCCGGGCGCAGAAGTCATCCAGGGTGATGCTGCCGGGCATGCTATCGGCGCGCAGCAGCTTGGGCATGCTGCGGCGCAGCACCTTGCGTTTGGCGTTGGCAGGCAGGTCGCTGGTGTAGCTCACGCCCACCGAGATTTCCCCCGAAGCCAGCAACGTTGGCATGAGCAGGTAATTGACCCTGCGAACAACCAGCACAATGCCGGGGGCCTCGGCGCGGATACGCTTGAGCAGTTGCGGCAGCAGGGCGAACTCGGCGTCGTCGGACAGGCCGATGCGGAACACCGCGTTGCTGGTGGCCGGGTCGAACTCGGCGGCGCGGCTGACCGCCGTGGAGATCGAGTCCAGGGCTGGCGAGAGCAGGGCGAAGATCTCGTGGGCGCGGGCCGACGGCTCCATGCTGCGGCCGGTGCGCACGAACAGCGGGTCGTCGAACAGGCTGCGCAGGCGCGACAGCGCGGCGCTGATGGCCGGCTGGCCGAGGAACAGCTTTTCGGCGGCGCGGGTCACGCTGCGTTCGTGCATCAGGGTTTCGAACACGATCAGCAGGTTGAGGTCTACGCGACGCAAGTCGTTACGATTCATTCGATGCGGCTCGCCAGTCAGTGGGGCAGGGGTGAATCTTAAGGCCAAAGGCTGTTACCCTGCACCGATTTGTGGGAGCCAATGCGCAGATTTGCCTGGGGCCCAATCAATGACAGGCATGTCGACTATTAACGGCCACTGATGGCCCAAAGCGCAAAGCCCGGATAAAGTCCGTGGTAATACGAGATTCACACAGGCGAGGTATGCGATGTCCCGCATGATCCGTTTCCACAAGTTCGGCCAGGCCGATGTGCTCCTTTGCGAGGAGCAGTCCGAACCGTCCCCGGCGGCCGGCGAGGTGCAGGTGCGCGTCGAGGCGATCGGCATCAGTTGGTACGACGTGCTCTGGCGGCAGAACCTGGCACCTTCCCAGGCGCGCCTGCCAGCCGGCATCGGCCATGAAATGGCCGGTGTGGTCATGGCGGTTGGCGAAGGGGTGGACGACATTGCAGTGGGCGACCGGGTCGCCAGCTTCCCGGCCACCAGCCCCAATGATCACCCTGTCTATGGTGATGTGATCGTGCTGCCGCGCAGCGCCATCACCCGTTACCCCGATGTGCTGACCCCGATCGAAGCCAGCGTGCACTACACGCCGCTGCTGATCGCGTATTTCGCCTATGTCGACCTGGCCCGGGCCAAGG
Organism: Pseudomonas sp. EMN2; assembly: GCF_009650555.1. NCBI lineage: Bacteria > Pseudomonadati > Pseudomonadota > Gammaproteobacteria > Pseudomonadales > Pseudomonadaceae > Pseudomonas > Pseudomonas sp. EMN2. The sequence goes on along the minus strand of NZ_VZZR01000065.1, from coordinate 40,723 downwards.
CCGGGCAGACCGCGCTGGTCACCGATGCCAGTCACTGTGCAGGGCCGGCTTTCGTGCAACTGGGCAAGGCCCTGGGGCTGAAGGTGTTCGCCGCCACCAAGGAGCCCGAGCAGCGTGAATACCTGCTCGGTCTGGGGGCGGACAAGGTGATCGTCACCGAAGAGCAAGACTTGGTCCTGCAGATCGGCAAGTACACCAATGGCCGTGGCGTGGATATGGTCCTCGACGGTATGGGCGGGCCGCAGATGTCGCTGCTCGGCGACGTGCTGGCACCGCGCGGCAGCCTGGTACTGTATGGCCTGCAGGGTGGCAACCAGACGCCGTTCCCGGCTTGCGCGGCGTTCCAGAAGAACATCCAGTTCCATGTGCACTGCATCGGCAACTTCACTGGCAAGCCGGAGCTGGGCATCGCCCAGGACCAAGTCGCCCTGCAGCGTGCGTTGCGCGACATCAACCAGTTCACCGCCGACCAACTGCTGACCCCGCAGATCATCAAGGTGTATCCGTTCGACCAGGTGGTCGCTGCCCATCGCCATATGGACGAATGTCCGTGTGGTGGGCGTGTGGTGTTGGATATGGCGGTGAGCTGATCATCAGCGACTGCTGCCATTATGAAAAAGCCCGAGCAATGTCTCGGGCTTTTTTTCGGATGCGTCCTACGGAGATATAAGATAATTTGCACAAAACGTAGTGGATGTTGCGAGTTAGCCCACTGCAACTTCAATAAAGTGTTCTTTGCCCGGGTTATTCATGATTTTTATGTCTCGGCTTGTCAGCATGTTTGTGTCGGGCCAATGACCGCGACCACAGGGCGCATTGGCACTGGCCCATGGCCTGTCCAGCGATAATCACCGAGGTATTAATCCTCTATTGTCTTTCCTGTTTTTAGGAAATTTCCTTCAAGATCGGGGTTTTATTCATCTGCCAAACTCTGCTTTTGGATCTGATCCGATCAGAAAGATGGAGTGATTACATGAACAATACCCATGACCAGGCCATGCACTATGTATATCAACAAGTATTGCAACGTATCTTCGAGCATTTGAATCAGGCGCAGCGCGCTTCCATTGCGCTATTGATGCAACGGTTGCTGGTGATCGCTGGCGGCCATGCGCAGATCGCTGATCTGCGTCTGGTGCTGTTACACGGTGGCGACCAGCGCAGCGCCCATTTGCTCGCCTACCTGCGCGCGGCGCAATTGAGCATCGCTGTTCGCCATCATGCAACCTTCCGCCTGCGTGTGCTCATTGCCAGGTCGCCCGGGCTGGATCGCGCGACGCTGGCCAGCCATGAGCGCTGCTTCAGTGCCTTGTTCCTGCATGACGACCCACGGGTGGAGTTGCTGCTCAGCGATGGTGAGCGGCTGGCGCCATTCATTACCGGCGAACCCAGTGGCGGCGGGCAGTTGGGCGATGTCGGCAAGGCCTGGCTGCTATTCGGTCATCTGTGTGGCGGGCAGCCCGATGCATTGCTCGGGGGGCAGGCTTATTTGATGCTGGCAGAAGGGCTGAACCAGGCGCTGACCGTTGCCGATCCAGAGGGTGGCGTCGATGCCTTGGTCACGGTGGTACCGGCCGGGCAGCGCCGTCGTTTGCTGGCCTGGGCCCGGCGCTGCCTGAGCCAGGCCAGCGATGCTTCACCACCGGCGCTGCCCCAGTGTGCACGGGTGCTGACGCAGCACCTGGCACAACTGCGCTACAGGCTGGACGAGCCTGCGCCGTCAGTGCAGGTTGCACCGCTACCCCAGGCTGTACGCCCCCTGCATGTGGTCGCGGTGGATGACCTGCTGCAGATGGACGAGGTGGCCTCACTCGAGCACATGCTGGGCCGTCGGGAGGTGCTGCCGTGTCAACTGCAGGGGCCGGCGGGCCTGTTTGATCCGCTGGCGCTAGCGCATCTGCATGGGTTGCATGGGCAGTATGTGAACCTGCTTGGCTATCGCGAGGGCGTACAGGGGTTGCTGCAGCGCCTGGGCCAGAGTCAGTTGGCTTGGCCTGAGGAGTACGGCTTGCAGGCGCAGGCCAGCTTTGCCCAAGCCTATGGGGTGACCGAAGAGCAACTGGTCTGCCTGCTGCTCACGCCGTTCGAGGCGCGGGGGCGCAACCTCGAGCGTTATGTGCAACGTTGTCACCCACGCATGCGGGTGGCGTTGCCTTACCTGCACCGGGCGTTGCAGGGGCGCCCTTGCCCGGCGGCGGTAAGCCGATGGCTGGTGGATGTCAGCGGGTTGGAACTGGAGCATCTGCGGGCGCTGTACACCGGTACGCTGCCTGCGCAGGTGAGCCTGCAGGCCCAGGTGCTGGCGCGGCGTGACCTATGGTTGCGGATGTTGCTGCGCCAGGAGCAGGCGCAGGTTGACCCACAGCGCCAGCGTCATGGCTGACCGCGGTGCTCAGGGCCTGGGCAAGAGCTTGTGCGGCATGAACTGACGGGCCGGCGAGAACAGTCGGTTGAATGTCAGCAGTACCGCGCAAACCGTGCCGAGCGTTGACCGAACCGGCGGCAAGGCAATGAAAGCCTTGCCGCTACTGTGCTGACATGTGGCGATAAGTGTTACCAAATATATGTAACTAAACATATGTAACTTGATTTGTGACATATAAAGTTACTTGGCGTAAATTTTGTAAATGAACTTTGTTCAATAAAACATCGCAAATAGGATTGCGCATCATTTCATAGGTGATGGCAATCAAATGGCAAGCACTCCAACAACAACCCGCAGCGCGCAATCTCCACATCTTTACACTGCCCTTGGCCTTGCCCTGGCGTCCTGTTCGACCGCAAGCCTGGCGCAAACCGCCGATGCCGGTAAAAACAAGTCGGGCTCGATCCTTGAACTGGACGCGACCGATGTAAAAGGTGTTCATCAGGCCGAGACTTTCAAAGTGGATGAAATGTCTTCACCGAAGTTCACCGCACCGCTGCGCGAAGTGCCCAAGTCCATCACCATCATCAACGAAGCCTTGATCAAGGAGCGCGGCGCCACCTCGCTGACCGACGTACTGCGTACCACCCCAGGCATTACCCTGGGCGCGGGCGAGGGCGGCACGCCACTGGGCGACCGGCCGTTCATCCGCGGCTTCGAAGCCAGTACCGATATCCAGATCGACGGCCTGCGCGACCTTGGCCGCATGTCCCACGAGGCGTTCAACGTGGAGTCGGTCGAGATCGTCAAGGGCCCGGGCTCGGCCTACAACGGCAGGGGCTCCACGGGTGGCTCGATCAACCTCGTGAGCAAGGCCGCCAAGGCCGAAGACTTCATCGCCGGCAGCGTCACGCTGGGTACCGACCAACTGTGGCGCAATACCCTGGACATCAACCAGTACCTGCCCGAGCAGGACCTGGCGTTTCGCCTGAACGCCATGAAGCACGAAGCCGATACCCCCGGCCGCGATGACGTCGAGGTCAAGCGCTGGGGCATCGCCCCGACCATTACCTGGGGCCTGCAGGGGCCGACGCGGGTCACGGCCAGCTACTATCACCTGGAAACCGATGACATTCCCGACCAGGGCCACCCGATTTCGTTGATCACCAACAAACCTGCGGATGTCGACCGGGACAACTTCTACGGGGTGGTTGACCGTGATTTCCGCAAGACTTCCGCCGACCTGGCCACCCTGCTGATCGAACATGAGTTCACCCCTGAGCTGACCGTGCGCAACACCCTACGCGGCGGGCGCAGCATGCAGAACTACGTGATGAGCCGCCCGGTGTTCGCCAACGTCGCGCAGGAACGCAACGGCCTGGTAGGTCGGGGGTTCCGGCCTCGCAACGTGGTCAACACCTCGGTGCTCAACCAGACCGACCTGTTCGGCACCTTCCACACCGGCGGCATCAAGCACAGCTATTCCGCCGGCCTGGAAGTCAGCCGCGAGACCATTACCGACAAGGACAAGCACGCTGGCAACAATGGCCGCCCGGGTAACCTGTACAACCCCAACCCGCACGACGGTGGCTGGACCTTGCTGCCGGGTACCGGGGAGGTCACCAGCAAGTACCAGACCGAGGTCAAGTCGCTGTACGCCTTCGACACCCTCGCGCTGCATGAACAGTGGGACCTGAACCTGGGGCTGCGCTACGACGACTACGACGTCAAGAACCGGGTCGAGGGCGGCGCCTCGTCGTCGAGCGAGCTGTGGAACTACCAGGTGGGCGTGGTGTTCAAGCCAATGCCCAACGGCAGCATCTACCTGTCCTACGGCACCTCGTCCAACCCATCGGGCGAGAACACTCAGTCCGGCGGCGCCGACGGTGCCGGGGCCGGCAACCTCAATGGCAACAAGGCCAACCTCGACCCGGAAAAGTCGCGCAGCGTCGAACTGGGGACCAAGTGGGATGTGTTCAACGAACAGCTGTCGCTGACCGCCGCGGTGTTCCGCACCGAGAAAACCAATGCTCGGGTGACCGACCCGATCAGCGGGCTGGTGGCCCTGGACGGCGACCAACGCGTGACCGGCATCGAGTTCGGCGTGACCGGCCGCATTACCGACGCCTGGGCGATCTGGGGCGGCTACACCTACCTGGATGCCGAAGTGGTGAAATCGGGCGGCGATGGCAGCAACGACGGCAACCGCTCCAAGTTCATCGCGCCGAACAGTTTCAGCCTGTGGTCGTCCTATGACCTGACCGACCGCTGGACCGTGGGCGCCGGGGCCAACTACATGGACCAGCGCTACATGAACGATGCCAACACCGTCAGCATCGATGACTACTGGCGCTACGACGCGATGGTGGCCTACAAGGTCAACAAGAACCTCGACCTGCAACTCAACCTGCTCAACCTGACCGACGAGACCATCTACGATGCCTCGCACGTCGGGCTGTTCGCCACGGTCGCACCAGGGCGTTCGGCGGAGCTCACGGCCAACTTCAGGTTCTGACCTGGGCTGCGTCGGCAGCGATCACCGCAAGGCGCCCGGTTGCAATCAACCGGGCGCCTTTCGTGTTCGGGCCTTGCCTTGCGGTCGGGGTGTAACTTAGCATTGCTAACAATTCTCAGTTACACAAAAAGAATCGCCCCATGAGCGAAGCCCAGGCTGTGCAAAACCCTCGACTATCTGCTGTCGAAGCGCTCTACAGCGCCCATCACGGATGGTTGTACAACCGCTTGCGGCGGCGCCTGGGCAACGCAATGGATGCGGCTGACCTGGCACATGACACCTTCGCGCGCATCCTGGCGTCGAAGGTCACGGTGTTCAACGAGCCCCGCGCCTATCTGAATTGCGTCGCCGGTGGCATCCTCGCCAACTGGTGCAAGCGCAAGTCGCTGGAGCGTGCCTACCTGGCGGCGCTGGAGCAGTTGCCGGCCCCCGAGGCGCCGTCGCCGGAAACCCGCTTGCTGATCCTGGAAACCCTGCATGAAATCGATGCGATGCTCGACAGCTTGCCGGCACTGGTCCGGCGGGCGTTCCTACTGTCGCAGTTGGCCGGCATGAAGTACGAAGACATCGCCGAGCAGCTCGGCGTCTCGCTGATCACCGTCAAGCGCTACATGAAACAGGCGTTTCTCCAATGCCTGAAGCTGGTTGACTGAGTGAGCGTCGAACACCCCCACGTTGAGCCTGACCCCGAAGCCCTGGCGGAGGCCGCCGAGTGGCTGATGTGCCTGAGCGACAGCGAGGTCACGGCAGAGCAGAAAGCTGAATGGGCGGCCTGGCGTAACAGCAGCGCCGGGCGTGCACAGGCCTGGGCGCGTGCCGAACTGCTGATGGGCAAGCTGGGTGGCTTGCCGCCGGCACTGTCGCTGTCGGCGCTGGATCGTCCAAGCGATCCGGGCCGGCGCCGGGCGATCACCCGCCTGGCAGTCCTGCTGGCCCTGGCGCCTGCAAGCTGGGCAGGTTGGCGGATGTACGGGCAAGGATGGGCAGCGGACTATCGCTCGGCGGTTGGCCAGCGCCGCGATGTCACCCTTGCCGACGGTACCCAGTTGATCCTCAACACCGACTCTGCGATTGACGTGCGCTTCGATGCCAACGAGCGTTTTATCCGTCTGTACCGTGGGGAGATCATGGTGCAGACCGCGCCGGATATCGTCGTCCCGGCGCGCCCGCTGCGGGTAGGGACCGGGGAAGGGGTGATGCAGGCTTTGGGCACACGCTTCAGCGTGCGAGAACGCGAAGGGCGCACCTATCTTGCGGTGCTCGAAGGGGCTGTGCGGGTGCAGCCCGCCAGCGCCGGACAGGCGCGGGGCCGGGTCGTGGCGGCTGGCGAGCAGGCCGATTTCGATGGCCAGGCCGTCGGCCCGAGCCAGGTGCTGGACAGCGCCGGCACGCTCTGGACCCAGGGCATGCTGCTGGCGGACAACATGCGGTTGGACGAGCTGCTGGGTGAATTGGCGCGTTACCAGCGTGGGTTCATCCGCTGTGACCGGCAGATCGCAGGCCTGCGGGTGTCAGGTGCGTTTCCGATCAGTGACAGGGGCCGCACCTTGGGGATGTTGCAGGCGACTTACGGGCTGGCGGTCGAGGAGCGCATGGGCGGGTATTGGACGCTGGTTTCTGCGCGGTAGGGCGGTTGGGGCTGCAAGGTGTTCGCCGTTAGATGTTCTGCGCCTGTCCTGCCCATGGGCTTCAAAACCAAATGGAATGTGCTTCAAACCGCCCCACAAAATTATTTCACCCCAAGCTGATACTTTTCCCGATCTCGATTGGCAACAGGAGCGAACCCTCTCCTTATCCGGTCACAAGGACCTTCCTGTCATGCCTGTTGCAAGCCGTCCCCACGCCGAGCGTGCGCTCGCCACCGCAGTCCGTAACGCCCTGTTGAGCCTGGCCCTGGTGGCCGGCGCCGCAGGCACCCAGGTGGCATTCGCGCAGCCCGAAAGCACCGTGGCCACCCAGACCTACGCCATCAGTCCCGGCCCGCTGGGCCGCGTGCTGTCCAGCTTTGCCGTGGCCTCGGGGATCGCCTTGTCTTTCGAACCGACGCTGACCGACGGCCTGCACAGCGCAGGCCTCAACGGCAGCTACTCGCTACAAGACGGTGCCGCCCGCTTGCTGGCCGGCAGCGGCCTTGAGCTGGTGGCTCTCGGCAACGGCAACTTCACCCTGGTCAAGCTGGCGCAGCAGGGCGATGGGCTGACGCTCGCCGCCACCAACATCGAAGCCAGCAGCCTGCGCCACGACAGCTTGCCGGAGGCCTTTGCCGGCGGCCAGGTGGCCCGCGGCGGGCGGCTGGGGATGCTGGGCAACAAGGACGTGATGGACACCCCCTTCAGCGTTACCAGCTACACCGCCAAGACCCTGGCCGACCTGCAGACGGTGACCGTGGCCGATGCCCTGGAGCGCGACCCGTCGGTGCGCTCCACCGGGCAGACCGGCGGCATTGTCGACTCGTTCTTCATCCGTGGCTTTCCGGTGGGCGAGGGCAACCTGGGTGAGCTGGCCTTTGATGGTGTCTACGGCGTTGCGCCCAACTACCGGGTATTCACCGAGTACGCCGAACGCGTCGAGGTGCTCAAGGGGCCCGGCGCGCTGATGTATGGCATCTCGCCCAACAGCGGTGTCGGCGGCGTGATCAACATCGTGCCCAAGCGCGCCCTGGCCGAGGACCTGACGCGCTTCACCGCCAGCTACAGCTCGGACAGCCAGGCCGGCGGCCACCTCGACATCAGCCGCCGCTTCGGCGAGGACAAACAGTGGGGCGTGCGTTTCAACGGCAGCCTTGCCCAGGGTGACACCGCCATCGACAACCAGCAGCGGGCCCTGGATATCGGCGCCATTGCCCTGGACTACAAAGGCGAGCGGCTGCGCCTGAACCTCGATTTCATCAGCCAGAAAGAAAAATGGGATGCCGCCTCGCGGCCCTTCACCGTGGCACCGGGCATCGATGTGCCGTCGGCCGCCAACGGCCGTACCAACCTGCCTCAGGATTGGGGTTGGTCCAACACCCGTGAGCAATCCGCGTTGCTCGGCGGCGAGTACGACCTGAATGATTCCTTGACGGTGTTTGCCCATGTCGGCGGCGGCAAGGCCGATGTAGAACGCATGTCCGATCAGGTGCCGAGAATCCTCAATGCGGCCGGCGATACCAGCAATATCCCCGGTTACTACAAGTTCAACGTCGACCGCTCCACCGCTGATGTGGGCCTGCGCAGCCTGTTCGAAACGGGCCCGGTCAACCACACGGTGACGGTCATGGCCACCCGTTACCAGGACGAGATGTCCCGCGGCATCAACAACGGCACGGCGATCCTGTCGAACATCTACCACCCGGTCGATGTGCCCAAGCAGCACATCAATGCACCGAAGGTATTGCGCATTTCCGAGTCCGAGCTGACCGGCCTGGCCGTGACCGACACCTTGGCAGTGCTCGATGACCGGCTGCAGCTGACCCTGGGCGTGCGTCGACAGGACATCGAATCGCGTAACTACAACGCGGCCGGCGCAGTGTCGTCGCGCTACGACGACAGCGCCACCACGCCCGTGGTCGGGGTGGTGGTCAAGCCGTGGGAGAACGTCTCGTTCTACTACAACTACGTCGAGGGGCTGAGCAAGGGCGACATCGCGCCGGCCACGGCCGCCAACGCCGGTGAAGCCTTCGCGCCCTACACCAGCAAGCAGCATGAGTTGGGCGTGAAGTTCGAACGCGACAGCTTCATGACCACCCTGGCGCTGTTCCAGATCGAGAAACCCAGCGGCGAGCTGGGTGCCGGCAACCAGTTCTCGGTACAGGCAGAACAGCGTAACCGTGGCGTCGAGCTGAGCATGTTCGGCGAAGTCAGCCCGGGCGTGCGCCTGATGGGCGGCGTGACCGCGATGGACGGCAAGCTGACCGACTCGGCCACCGCCGCCAACAAAGGCAACAAGCCGGTGGGCGTGCCTGAACTGCAGGCCAACCTGTGGGGCGAGTGGGATACACCCTGGCTGTCAGGCTTCACCCTGACCGGTGGCACGATCTACACCGCCAACCAGTACATCAACCAGGCCAACACCCAGGAGCTCGACGCCTGGACCCGCTTCGATGTCGGCGGCCGCTACACCACCCGTATCGGCGGGCACCCGACGACGTTCCGGGCGACGGTGCAAAACGTGTTCGACCGTGAATACTGGTCCGGCGTGGCGTCCTATGGCGCGATCTCGCCCGGTTACCCGCGCACCCTGCAGCTGTCTGCCACGGTGGATTTCTAACCCCACGGCGAGCTGCTATCGGGGCAGGGCGCCCCAGGCAAATGGGTAGACCTGTTTGGGGGTGGCCGGCTGGCATTGACCGGTGTCGGCATCGGCGCCCACCACATACCACTCGGCGCGCGAGGTATCGCCCAGCTTGCGTGCCTTGTCGGCACTGAAGCAGCGGCCCAGCTCGGTCGCCGGCAGCAGGGCGAACGCGGCGGGGTGCTGGCGCAACCAGTAGGCGGCCGTGTCTGCGGAAGAGCGGTTGGCAAAACCGAAGTGCACGATCGGCTGGCGGGCGAACAGCCAGTGCCCCTCGCGCCAGTTGACCAGCACCAGTTCGGCGCCGCCGGTGGCACGGGCGGCATCGGTCATCAGGGTTTCATGGGGGTTGCGGCCCTCCTTGATCGGCTCGACCAGGCCGCGTACGAACCACAGGCAGAACCACACCACGGCGATCACGGCAAACACTTTGCGCCAGCCTGGCCGGCGCTGGAACCAGCGCTTGAGCAACCAGGGCAGCAAGGGTGCGATGGCCAGCACCAGGCCGGGCAGCGCCGGGAAGATGTAAATCTTGCGCTTGCCGCTGCTGAGGCTGAAGAACACCAGCACCAGTGCCACCCAGCCGAGCAGCACCAGCAAGCGCCCGTCATGCTTGAGCAGTTGCCGGCGCCAGGCCGGTACCAGCCAGGGCAGGGCGAGGATCAGCGGCAGCCAGTACTTGGGGATGACCTTGGCGAAGAAGTACCAGAACGGCTCGCGGTGGTCCCAGGCATTGGCATAGCGGTTGGCGGTCTGGCGCAGCAGGATCTCCTTGAGGTACGCAAGCTCCGCCGCGCCGCCGCCATGGGCGATGGTCACCAGCAGTGGCAGCAGCCACACCGCGCAACCGGCCAGCAACCACGCCAGCCCCAGGCTCCAGCGCCAGCCCTGGCCAGGCATGGCCACCACGCCACGCCAGTTATGCCGAACTGCCCAGGCATAGGGCAGCAGCATCAGCGCCGGGACAAAGCCCACCCCTTTGCTGATGATGCCCAGGCCCATGGCCGCACAGCCCATGTAGAACCAGCCCCAGGCCGGGCCCAGCAGCAGGTGGCGAAGCAAACCGTAGAAACCCAGCGCAACCCACAATGCGAGGAAACTGTCGATCTGCCCGGTGCGCAGGATGCTGTAGCTCTGGTAGGTGGCCAGGAACAGCAAGGCGGCGATGCAACCGATGCGCTTGTTCCACAGGCGCCGGCCCAGGTCGTACAGCACCGCCGTGGTGGTGGCTGCCGAGAGCAGGCCGGGCAGGTACAGGGCGACCTTGGGCAAGCCGGTCAAGGCGCTGAACAAGGCCACGGTCCACATGAACAAGGGCGGTTTGTCGCCGTAGATTTCGGCGGCACGGTGCGGGATGAACCAGTTGCCGCTCTGCAGCATTTCCAGGGCGACACCGAGGAAGCGTTCTTCGTCGACGTTCATCGGCTGGCGCCAGCCGATGCCGGCACCGACCAGCAGCAACGCCAGGGCGACCAGCGCCAGGCATTGGGCTGTGGGGGTTGTGAACCTGGGCAAGGGCTATTCCTTCTGTTCTTTGAACCGGGCGATCAGCTGCAGGTTGCGCAGGTAGACCAGAAAGCCGAAGGCTTGGCCGATGATGAACACCGGGTCCTGGCGGTAGATGGCGTAGGTCAGCAGCAAGGCACTGCCGAGCATGCTCAGGTACCAGAAACCCACCGGGATCACGCTGCGGCGCTTGTACTCGCTGTACAGCCACTGCAGCACGAAGCGGCCGGTGAACACGGCCTGGCCGGTGAAGCCGAGGATCAGCCAGAGGGTTTCGCGGGTCATCCTTCGAGCTCCTGCGGGCGGGTGCCGAGGCGGGTGCGGCGGATCAGCCACCAGACCCCGAACAGGTCGAGAATGCCCACCAGGGCGCGGTCCAGGTTGCCGTACTTGGAGCTGCCGGCGTGACGCGGCCGGTGGTTCACCGGGTGCACCAGCATGCGGCCGTTGTGGCGCAGGATCAGCGCCGGGATGAAGCGGTGCATGTGGTCGAAGTAGGGCAGGCGCAGGAAGGCGGCGCGCTCGATCAGCTTCAGCCCGCAACCGGTGTCCGGGGTGGCATCCTTGAGCAGGCGGCTGCGCAGGCCGTTGGCGAAGCGCGAAGCCCAGCGTTTGCTGGCGGTGTCGCGGCGGTTGACCCGGTGCCCGGCCACCAGCTTGATGCCGCCGGCCAGGTCTTCGCTGGCACGCGCCAGCGCGAGCATCCCAGGGATATCCGCCGGGTCGTTCTGGCCGTCGCCATCCAGGGTTGCCAGCCAGCGACCGTGGGCGGCTTGGGCGGCGTGCCAGAGCGAAGTGCTCTGGCCCAGGCAGCGTTCATGGTGGAGGACGCGCAGTTGTTCAAAGCCTTGGGTACGCAGTTGCTGCAGCACGGCCAGGGTCGGGTCGCTGCTGCCGTCATCCACTACCAGGACCTCATAGCGCTCGTCTTGCAGCGCGTTGCGGATTTCCGCCAGCAGCGTCGGCAGGTTTTCAGCTTCGTTCTTTGCCGGAATCAGTACCGAAAGGTCTATCTGTTCAGTCATCGGGCCTGCCTGTGTTCTTGTTGTGAGTGCGTGGTTCAAGTCCGGTAGAAGTCCCGGTACCAGCTGACGAATTGGCTGACGCCCTGCTCGATCGAAACCTTGGGGGTGTAATCGATCCACTGCGCCAAGGAAGAAATGTCCGCCCAGGTTTCATGCACATCACCGTCCTGGAACGGCAGGTAATTGCGCGTTGCCGGGATGCCCAGGGCCTGTTCCAGGCACTCGACGAAGTGCAGCAGCCTGACCGGTTGGCCGCGGCCGATATTGAACAGTTGGCAGGGCGGTTGGCCTTCGGCCGGCTGTGGTGGTTTGCCGCGCAGGCGCTGGATGCTTTCGACGATGTCGTCGATGCAGGTGAAGTCCCGTGCCATCCGGCCGTGGTTGTAGACCTCGATGGGCCGGCCTTCGAGCATGGCCTGGGTGAACTTGAACAGCGCCATGTCCGGGCGCCCCCAGGGGCCATACACGGTAAAGAAGCGCAGGCCGGTGACGGGGATGCGGTACAGGTGCGCGTAGGTGTGCGCCATGAGCTCGTTGGCGCGCTTGCTCGCGGCGTATAGCGAAACCGGCTGTTCCACCGGGTCCTCGACGCTGAACGGCAGCTTGGCGTTGGCGCCGTACACCGAACTGCTGGAGGCATAGATCAAGTGGCTGGTGGGGTGCCAGCGGCAGGCTTCGAGGATGTTCAGAAAGCCGATCAGGTTGGCCTGGCCATAGGCCTTGGGGTTGTCCAGCGAGTAACGCACCCCGGCTTGGGCCGCCAGGTGGATGACCTCGCTGAAAGGCTGCCTGGCGAACAGCTGGAGCAGGGCGTCCGAATCGGCAATGTCCAGCCGCTGGAAGCGGAAGTTCGGCCACTGGGCCAGCTGTTGCAGGCGCGCCTGCTTGAGCTCGACGCTGTAGTAGTCGTTGAGGTTGTCGATGCCGACCACCTCCAGGCCTTCCTGGCACAGGCGCTGGGCGAGGTGAAAGCCGATGAAGCCCGCGGCGCCGGTGATCAATACGGGCATGGCGGCTGCACCTGGCCACGGCCGATGCCGTAGTAAGTCAGGCCGGCGGCGGTCATGTGCTCGGGCTCGAACAGGTTGCGCCCATCGAACACCACCCGGTCGGCCAGCAGCTGCGGCACCTGGTCCAGGTTCAGCACCCGGTAGTCCTGCCACTCGGTAACGATCACCAGCGCATCGGCGCCCTGCAGCGCATCGTCCTTGCACGGCACCAGCTGCAGGTCGGCACGCTCGCCGTAATGGCGTTGGATTTCCTCCATGGCCTGCGGGTCGTGGGCCTGCACCCGGGCGCCCGCGGCCCAAAGAGCTTCGAGCAGGACCCGGCTGGAGGCCTCGCGAATGTCATTGGTATTGGGCTTGAACGACAGCCCCCACAAGGCGAAGACCTTACCGCGCAGGCCATCGGGGTAGTGCCGGGCGATCTTGGCGTACAGCCGGTTCTTCTGTCGCGCGTTCACCGACTCGACCGCGCGCAGCAGTTGCGGCTCGAAGCCTTCGGCCTCGGCGCATTTGCTCAGGGCCTGCAGATCCTTGGGGAAGCACGAGCCGCCGAAGCCGCAGCCGGGGTAGATGAAGTCGTAGCCGATGCGCGGGTCCGAGCCGATGCCACGGCGGACCATCTCGATATCCGCGCCCAGGTGCTCGGCCAGGTTGGCCATTTCATTGATGAAGGAGATCTTCGTCGCCAGCATGCAGTTGGCGGCGTACTTGGTCAGCTCGGCGCTGCGCGCATCCATGACCATGAGTTTTTCCCGGTTGCGGCTGAACGGCAGGTACAGCTCGCGCAGCAGCTCAAGCTCGGCCGGCCCGGCGCCACCGATGATGATGCGCTCCGGGCGCATGCAATCGTCGACCGCCGAACCTTCCTTGAGAAATTCCGGGTTGCTGATCACCCGATAGTGCTCGGCATTGGCGACCGCCTGGCGGATGCGCGCCTTGATGCGGTCGACCGTGCCGACCGGCGCGGTGGATTTGTTGACGATGATCTTGGGGCCGTCAGCATGTTCAAGGATGTTGTCGACCACCGCGAATACATGCCTGAGGTCGGCGCTGCCATCGGCCTGGGGCGGGGTGCCGACCGCGATGAACAGCAAGGGGGCGAAATGGGTCGCCTTGGCTGCGTCGGTGGTGAAGCTCAAGCGGCCACAGGCCAGGTTCCTTTTCAGCAGTGAGGCAAGGCCCGGCTCGTAGAGGGGGCAATGGCCCTGGCTCAAGGTGGCGACCCGCTCGACGTCAACATCCATGCACAGCACCGAATGCCCCACCTGGGCCAGGCATGCCGCCTGGACGAGGCCCACATAACCCGTACCGAAAACCGTAACCTTCATCTCGCAGCTCCATGACCGAATTCGGGCGGGCCGTTACCCATGCCGAGGTACCTGGTGAGCAGGCTGAAAAAAAATGTCACAGTCTTGTTTAAGGTTTGTTACTGCACCTGGCGTACGGCGGGTTACCAAGCGCGCGACCCCGTTGGCGGCCAACGGATTCTGAAAAGGGGACCAGGTTTTGTACGAAAAGTATGGTCATCCGCGGATGTGGGAGCGGGCTTGCCCCGCGATCTGCCGCAATGCGGCAGCTTGCGGCATCTTTGACACTATTTGAATCGGGTAAAGGAGCGCATCGCGCTCAATCGCGGGGCAAGCCCGCTCCCACGGGGTCTTCAAACCCCTGCCAGAAAAGCTTCTCGTTGCTGGCCACCGCTCTGTCTGGAGCGTCACCCGGCGCTTGATCGTGGGTAAAGTGCTGAAACTGCGCCGGGCTCGGGGCCTGGTAGTCCGGGCCCACTGTGCAAGCACTGAGCAGCGCTGCCAGGGTAAAGAGTCCTGCCAGCTTACTCATGTGGCTTTCCTTGCAATTGTGCATCAGCCTTTTCCGGCATGCCTTCAAAGCGCTTGGCCAGCGTCCTCAGGGCAACATAGAACACCGGGGGCAGCAGCAGGCCGAACAGCGTCACACCAATCATTCCGGTAAACACCGTAATGCCCATGACGTTACGTACTTCGGCACCCGCTCCCGTCGCCAGCACCAGCGGCACGACACCAGCGATAAAGGCCACCGAGGTCATGATGATCGGACGCAGACGCAGACGGCATGCTTCCAGTGCTGCGCGGACCGTATCGCGACCCTGCATTTCCAGTTCGCGCGCGAACTCGACGATCAGGATCGCGTTCTTGCATGCCAGCCCCATCAACACCACCAATCCGACCTGGACGAAAATGTTGTTGTCGCCTCCGACCATCCATACACCGAACAGCGCCGCGAGTAGGCACATGGGTACGATCAGGATCACCGCCAGCGGCATCACCCAGCTTTCATACAGCGCAGCAAGCACCAGAAACACCAGCAGCAGCGCCAGCGGGAACACCACCATCGCCGCATTGCCCTGGGTCACTTGCGCAAAGCTAAGATCAGTCCATTCCAGCGTCATGCCAGCTGGCAGCACCTCATCCGCCACGGCCATCACTGCGGCAAGGGTCTGCGCTGAAGAAAGGACGGCCGGATTCGACTGGCCAATCAGGTCGGCCGCCGGATAGCCGTTGTAGCGGATCACCGGGTCTGGCCCAAAAGTCTCACGCAGCGTCACCATGGTGCTGAGCGGCACCATTTCGTTATTCGCGTTGCGCGTATAAAGGTGGTCAAGGTCACTGGGGTTGTCACGGAACTGCGCATCCGCCTGGGCCATTACCCGGTAGGTGCGGCCGAACAGATTGAAGTCGTTGATGTATTGCGAGCCGAAATACAACTGCAGGCCGGCGAACAGGTCATTGAGCCGCACCCCTTGTGCCTTGGCCTGCATGCGGTCTACATCGGCATCCAGTTGCGGCACGTTGGCTTGGTACGAGCTGAACGGGTAAACCATGCCGGGCGTTTCGCTCAGCGCCCGGGCCAGCTTGTCGGTCGCAGTCTGCAGTGCGCCGTAACCGGCGCCTCCCCGATCCTGGATATACAGCGAGTAGCCCGCGCCCGCGCCCAGACCAAACACCGGCGGCGGCATAAAGGTAATCGCAAAGCTTTCCTTGATGCCGCCCAACTGGGCGTTGAGGTCATCCGAGATCGCCTGCGCGGTACGCTCGCGTACGTCGAAGTCTTCGAACAGAATAAACACGGTGCCTACGTTAGGCGTGTTGGCGCCCTGCAGCGCATTGAAACCAACCAAGGCCACAGCGTGCTTTACGCCTTCAGTTTTCATCGCCATTTCACTGACTCGCCGGGCAACCGCTTCGGTCCGATCCAGCGATGCCCCTTCGGGCAAGCGAATACTGCCGATCAGGTAGGTTTTGTCCTGGCTCGGAATAAAACCGCCAGGCACCTGGGTGAACATCAATGCGGTACCACCGAGTAGCAAGAGATATACCCCGAAGACCAATCCCCGACGGCTCAGACTACGGCCAACCAGCACCTCGTAGCGCTGCGCACAGCGCAGGAAGAAGCGATTGAACGGACGGAATATCCAACCAAACAGCCGGTTGATGACGCGCGCCGGCAGATCTGGCGGTGCACCGTGCGCTTTCAGCAAAACCGCCGCCAGAGCGGGTGACAGTGTCAGTGAGTTGATCGCCGAAATAACCGTGGCGACGGCAATGGTCATCGCGAACTGACGGTAGAACTGGCCAGTGATACCGTCCAGAAATGCCATGGGTACGAACACCGCGCAGAGCACCAGGCTGATGGCCACGATCGGCCCGCTGACTTCGCGCATCGCCTCATGCGCGGCGGCCACTGGCGCGAGGCCGGCCTCGATATTGCGCTCGACGTTCTCCACCACCACGATGGCATCGTCGACCACAATGCCGATGGCCAGCACCATCGCGAACAGCGTCAGCGTATTGATCGAAAAGCCCATCATCAGCAGCACCGCAAAAGTACCGACGATAGATACCGGCACCGCCAGCAGCGGAATCAAGGATGCGCGCCAGGTCTGCAGGAACAGGATCACCACCAGAACCACCAGCGCGACCGCTTCAAGCAGGGTAAGCATCACTGCCTTGATGGAGGTACTGACAAACACGGTGGGGTCGTAGACCACTTTCCAGCTCAGGCCTTTGGGGAAATCCGCCTGCAGCTCGCTCATTTTCGCGCGCACGGCGGCCGACACATCCAGAGCATTGGAGCCCGGGGCCTGGAAGATCGGAATATCTACCGCCTGACGGCCGTTCAGTAATGCCCTCAAGGCGTCTTGCGACGGAGCCAGTTCGATGCGTGCGACGTCCTTGAGAAGCGTGACTTCGCCTTGCTCACCGGTTTTCAAGACGATCTTGCCAAACTCTTCGACGGTTTCCAGGCGGCCTTGGGCGTTGATCGAAAGCAGCATGTCCGAGCCATCCGGCATCGGCGGCGCACCGATCTGGCCAGCCGACACCTGGATGTTCTGCTCGCGTACGGCGGCACTGATATCACCTGCCGTAATGCCCAGCCCAGCAGCGCGCTGCGGGTCTATCCACAGGCGCATGGAATAATCGCCCGAACCATTCAGGCCCGTCCGGCCTACACCGGGAATGCGCGCCAGTTCGTCACGGATATGCAGTACCGCGTAGTTGCGCATGTAGGTGGCGTCCAAGCTGTCATCCGGCGAAGTCAGGTGCACCGCCATCATCAGATTCGGCACCTGTTTCTGGGTGGTCACACCCAGTTGACGTACATCTTCGGGTAATCGCGGCAGCGCCTGGGATACCCGGTTCTGCACCTGGACCTGGGCTTGGTCAGGATCAGTGCCCAGCGCAAAGGTCACGGTCAGTGCCAGGCTGCCATCGCTGCCGGCAACTGATTTCATGTAGATCATGTTCTCGACGCCGTTAATGGCTTCTTCCAATGGCGTGGCCACGGTCGTGGAAATGGTCTTGGGGTTGGCTCCCGGATAGCTGGCAGTGACCAGCACGCTGGGCAGCACTACCTCGGGATACTCACTGACCGGTAGCAGCGGGATGCTGATCAACCCGACCACAAAGATAATGATCGACAGCACCGAGGCGAAAATCGGCCTGTCTACGAAGAAGCGCGAAAAATTCACGGCAACAGCCTCCCGAAACGCGCCCGGAAGGCGCGTCCGTATCAGTCAGATAAAGAAACAAAGCTAGAAGGAGAGCTACTGCCTTACAGCGCTTTCGAGCTTACAACCGGGTCTGTGGTACGAGGCACGGGATGCGCGCTGCTGCGCATATCAACCGACTGCGGCACCACCTCGATGCCGGGGAACAGAATCTTCTGCAACCCGTTGACCACTACACGCTCACCTTCGGCCAGGCCATCGGTAATGACCAGCAGGCCATCGATTCGACGGCCAGTTTTGACAACGCGCCGTTCGGTCCGGTTGTCCTCACCCAACACATAGAGGTAGCGGCGATCCTGATCGGTCATTACAGCTTTCTGATCGACCAGCAATGCGGCACTTGCAGAGGCCACCGGCATTTCTACCCGGGCAAACTGCCCCGGACGCAGGGCGCCGTCCGGATTCGCCACCTGCGCGCGGTACTGCAGGGTGCCGGTGCGGGTGTTGTACTGGTTATCAACGAAGTCGAGTCGACCTTCGAAGGGAAAGTCGTCCTTACCCGTCAACCCGATACGCACCGGCACACGCTGGCCGTGTGGATTGTCTTGCACAGTCTGTTGGTCGCTTTCGAAGTAAACGTAGAGCGGGTCGACCGATACCAGCGTTGACAGCAGGGTACTGTCCGCCGTGGCCAGATTGCCCCGGGTCACCTGGGCACGACCGATACGACCGCTCACTGGTGCCTTGACCTGGGTGTACTCCAGATCCAGTTGTGCGCTTTTCAGCGCTGCGGCAGCCGCATTGACTGCTGCCTGCGCCGTGTTCCTGGCCGCTTTGCGCTGCTCGAACTCCTCGCGGGAGATCGCCCGATGCTCCCACAGTCGGTCAGCCCGCGCCGCTTCACTGCCGGCCAGGGTCAATTGGCTGCGCATGCGCGCCAGTTCGGCCTGGGCCAGTTGCTCACGGGCTATGTAGGGGCGCTGATCAATGACGAAGAGCACGTCGCCCTCGCTGACCAGCTCGCCTTCTGCAAAGGCGACCTGATCGATATAACCGCTGACCCGCGGCCGCAGTTGCACAGTTTGCGGCGCTTCGACCCGGCCGCTGAATGCACCCCAGAGCGTCACGCGTTCGGCCTGGACCTCGGCGACTTCAACCTCTGGCTTTGGCGCTGTTGGTACGGTTTTGTCCTGGCTGTGGGAGTCGCAGCCAGCCACGAGGGCCGACAACAGGGCGCCAAGCAGAGACGCTTTGGCTGCCTCGAAGGTGATTGCTTGCATGTGGTTCTCACTTCCCGTCGAGGGATCGCTGATCTGAATCGTTCTGGCTGCTTTAACCCGTGCACAGGAACAGACTATTTGCGGGGTTGCAGCAGCGTCAGTCCGACAGTCAACGAAGCAAGAATGGCAGTCAGTGTGATAGGCCCCATGGCGCCATAGGTGTCCACGACATAGCCGCCGACAACCGCGCCAGTCGTGATGGCGATCTGGAAGGAGGTGATCATCAAACTCCCCGCTGCCTCCAGTGAGTCGGGCGCGGCGCGGGACAGGTTGATCGGAAGCACCACCGGCGCCATGCCGAAAGCCAGGCCCCACAATGCAGCGAAGGCGAAGGCAACGTCCAGGCGCATGCCCCAAATGACCAACGCGAGTGCCGCAAACGCCATCAGCACTGCGGTGGACATGACAGCTGTGTGGATATTGGTGTCGGCCATACGGCCACCTGCAACGTTACCCACCACTGCGGCGATACCAAAACCGAGCAGCGCAAGGGCAATCGGCCCGGTTTCAAGATGAGTAATCTGTTCGAAGAAGGGGCGCAGATAGACCGAGCCCGCAAAATGTCCGGTCATCAGCAAAAGGATCACCAGCATGCCGAGCTGAATGCCGCGCCTGCGTGTCAGCCCCAGGACATCGCCAAGGCTGTTGCTGGTGGATGCGGGCAGTGCTGGCAGGGCGAGCCACTGCATGACCATCGCCAGCAAGGCAAGCCCAGCAGTCATCGCCATGGCGCTGCGCCAGCCCAACCAGTCGCTGATCAATGCCCCCATCGATGGCGCGGCAATGGTGGCGAGTGAAACACCGAGGGTGACGATAGACATCCCTCGACCCGTCGCGTTGGTGCCCACCAGCCGCGCGACGACGGCGAATGAAAGCGCCCAGAATCCACTGAGGGCGATCCCCAGCCCGGCCCGGCCGATCAAGATCTGCCAGAACTCGGTGCCCAAAGCCGCCAGCAGGTTGGAGAGGATAGCCAGGGCCATGAGGCCGATCAGTACTGTCTTGCGGTTCAATCTGCCGATCAGCACATTGCTCAACAGCGCCATGACGGCGCCGACAGATGCTGTGGCCGTGACGACCTGGCCTGCCGTTCCCTCACTGATGCCGAGATCGCGTGCCATGGGCGTCAACAGGCCCGCCGGCAAAAACTCGGCGGACACCAGAGCGAAGCTGGTAGCCGCCATGGAACTGACTGCGAACCAGGTTTTCAGGCTCCACCTGGCTGGCGCCTCGGTATCAAGGTCTAGCAGCTCGCCATCAAGCTGTAATGTTTTGTCAGTCATCGAGGTTTTCCAGTATTTCCAGGTCGTCGTGAGAAAAACGGTGCCGAGAGAACCTTGGCCAGCGCAATGTAGACACTCTCAATCTGGAGAACTAGACTGCCGATTAACAAGTAAGTATCTCGGAATATGAAATTATGGATCGGATCGAAGCCATGGGTGTCTTCGTCGCTGCCGCAGATGAAGGAAGCCTTTCAGCCGCAGGGCGGCGACTGCGCATGCCACTTCCTTCGGTCAGCCGAAAACTTGCTGATCTGGAGGCTCACCTGGGTGTGAGGTTGATGACCCGGTCGACGCGACAATTGACGTTAACGGATGCGGGTCGTGATTATCTGAGCGCGTCTCGCGAGATCTTGGACCGTGTGGCCGAGGCCGAAAGAGCAGCGATCGGCGGCAGCATGAATCCGCGGGGCGAACTGGTCATCGCCGCACCATTGATGTTCGGGCGCGAGCATGTGCTGCCGATTGTCACGGAGCTCTTGAATCGGTCCGACGATATGGATGTTCGCCTGGTGCTCAGCGACAGCAACGCGAACCTGTTGGAGGAGAACATCGATGTGGCCGTGCGCATTGGCACTCTGCCCGACAGCGGTTTGACAGCCCGGCAGGTAGGGGAGATCACCACGGTGGTGTGCGCCAGCCCCGCATACCTTAAGCAGCATGGGACACCGAAGGTCCCCTCCGATCTGCGTAATCATGAGTGCGTGACCTTCTCCGGCCTCACATCACCACAGGCATGGTCGTTTTCCAGCGCCAAGGGCACGACACGGGTGCCGATCCGTTCTCGCTTATCCGTGAACACAGCCGATACTGCGGTGGCCGCCGCCACGAATGGCCTGGGCATCACCCGAGTGCTTTGCTATCAGGCCGCTTCACAGTTCGCGCAGAACTCACTGGTCCGCCTGTTGAGGGAGTACGAACCCACGCCATCTCCGGTGAACTTGCTCTATGCACACCAAGGTAGACTGCCAGCTAAGACGCGTTGCTTCCTGGCGCTTGCGGCCGAACGTCTCGAACAGGTGCTGATCGTGAACAAATGATTTACAGGGTGGGGCTCGGGATTTTGCTCGCGCGACCCACGGCACTTGCCTGGTCCTGGAGTCTGTATGTATAACCAGTATCCATTTCCCGCGCCCGATCCCGTACCGTGATTGCCCATTCCGTCGACGATCCCTTCTATTACCTGCACAACTTCCGCCAGGTGCTGAACTGGGTCGAACAGCGTTACACCGACCTGCTCGATGCCCACGAGCACGGGTTCATCCGCGCCTTCGCCGGCTTGCCGGTGCCTGCCCAGGCCCTGTTGGTACGCATGGTCATGCGCAAGGGTGAGCTGTTTCGCAGCGACAAACTGAACTACGACGAGATCGGCGATACCGACAGCGCCCTGGTCCCCTTGCTGGGCCTGGGCTGGGTCGATGCCGAGGCGCCGCTGACGCTGGAGCAGTTGTGGCCGCTGCTGCGCAAGGACGAGGCACTGCAGTGTTTTGCCGGGCAACTGGGCCGGCCCAAGGCGGGCAAGGCCGAACTGCTGGCGCAGTTGCAGGCCTTGCAACTGGCGCCGCGTTCGCTCGCCGCGTGGTACCCCGATTGCCCTGCACAGATCATCCACTGGCGCTTGCAGCCGCTGTGCGACCGCCTGCGCCTGCTGTTTTTCGGCAATCTCTACCAGGACTGGTCGGAGTTCGTCCTCGCCGACCTTGGGCTGCTGCGCTACGAGCAGGTGGCCTTCGCCGAAGACTCACGGGCCCTGCGCCAGCGCAGCGAGGTCGAGCTGGCCATGGCCCTGCACCAATGTGGCGAACGCCTGGAGCAGGGCGAGGCGCCCGCCACGCTGCTGGCGACGCTCGACGGGCTGGGCAGCGACAACCCCTGGCTGGCCCGGCGGCGTGCACGGTTGCTGTTCAATCTCGGGCAGCACTGCGAGCGCTTAGGCGAATGGGACCTGGCGCTGCAGGTGTATGGCGATTGCGCCCACCCCGAGGCGCGTATCCGCCAGGTGCGGGTGTTCGAGCGCAGCGAGCAGTGGCCGCAGGCGCACGCGCTGGCGGCCGACATGGCGGCGGCGCCGGCCAACCCGCTCGAGCGTCAGGCCCTGGAGCGCATGCTGCCGCGCCTGGCGCGCAAGCTTGGCGGGCCGGCGCAACCCCGTCGACGCAGCGATGCAGTGCAGGTGATCGAGCTGGAACTGCCGGCCGAGCTTGCGGTTTTCGGGGTGGAGGAGGCGGTCCGCCGGCATCTGGAACAAAGCGGCGGCGTGGCCCACTACGTCGAGAACACCCTGTTCAACAGCCTGTTCGGCCTGCTCTGCTGGGACGCCATCTTCGCCCCGTTGCCAGGGGCGTTCTTCCACCCGTTCCAGAGCGGGCCGCAAGACCTGCACGATGGCGACTTCCAGCAACGGCGGGCGGCGCTGTTCGAGCAGTGCCTGGGGCGGCTCGACGATGGCAGCCATGGGCAGGCGATCCGCGACTGCTTCAGCGCCAAGCAGGGCCTGCAGTCGCCTTTCGTGTTCTGGCAGATGCTCGATGAAGCGCTGCTCGAGCAGGCCCTGACGTGCCTGCCCGCCACGCACTTGAAAGCCTGCTTTGTGCGCCTGTTGCAGGATATCCGCAACAACCGCGCGGGCATGCCCGACCTGATCCAGTTCTGGCCCGACGAGGGGCGCTATCGCATGGTCGAGGTCAAGGGCCCGGGTGACCGCCTGCAGGACAGCCAACTGCGCTGGCTGGCGTTCTGCAAGGAGCACGGGCTGCCGGTGGTGGTCTGCCATGTGCGCTGGCAGTCGGCGCCATGAGCTACACGGTAGCGGTACGCGCGCTTTGCGAGTTCAGCGCCAAGGTGGGCGACCTCGACCTGCGCTTCACCCCGTCACCGACTGCCCAGGAGGGGATCGCCGGCCATCGCCGGGTGGTGGCTCGGCGTGCTGCCGGCTACGAGGCCGAAGTGGCGTTGGAGGGCGAGTACCAGGGCCTGCGTGTGCGCGGCCGCGCCGATGGCTACGACCCGGCAGGCAACCGCCTGGAGGAGATCAAGACCCACCGTGGCGACCTGGCCCGCCAGCCCGACAACCACCGCCAGCTGCACTGGGCCCAGGCCAAGGTGTATGCCTGGTTGCTGTGCCAGGCGCGGCAGCTGACGGACATCGAGGTGGCGCTGGTCTACCTGGATATCGACAGCGACAGCCAGACGGTTATCAGCGAGCGCCACAGCGCCGCCGATCTGCAGCAGTTCTTCGAAGCCCAGTGCCAGCGCTTTCTCGCCTGGGCAAGGGCTCAGGAGCAGCGCCTGGCCGAGCGCAACCGTGGCTTGCAGGCGTTGGCGTTCCCTTACCCCGAACTGCGCCAAGGTCAGCGCCAGTTGGCCGAAACCCTGTACAAGGCGGTGAGCACCGGCCGCTGCCTGATGGCCCAGGCCAGCACCGGCATCGGCAAGACCCTCGGCACCCTGTTCCCGCTGCTCAAGGCCGTGGTGCCGCAGCAGTTGGACAAGCTGTATTTCCTCACCGCCAAGACCCCGGGCCGGGCGCTGGCCCTGGATGCCCTGCGCCAGCTTACCGCTGACGGCACCCAACCGGCCCTGCGCACCCTGGAGCTGATCGCTCGCGACAAGGCCTGCGAGTACCCCGAAAACGCCTGCCATGGCGAGTCCTGTCCTTTGGCCAAAGGTTTCTACGACCGCCTGCCCGCGGCGCGTGAGGCAGCAGCGGCAGTGCCGTTGCTCGACCTCGCAGCCCTGCGCGAGGTGGCCCAGGCACACCAGGTGTGCCCGTATTACCTCGGCCAGGAAATGGCGCGCTGGGTCGACCTGCTGGTGGCCGACTACAACTACTACTTCGACGCCCATGCGCTGTTGTTCGGCCTGGCCCAGGCCAACCAGTGGCGCACGGCAGTGCTGGTGGACGAAGCGCACAACCTGGTCGAGCGCGGCCGGCAGATGTACAGCGCCAGCCTCGACCAAGGCCAGTTGCAGGCGCTGCGCCAGGCCAAGCCGGCGGGCCTTGGCAGCGCGCTGGATCGGCTCAACCGCCAGTGGAATGCGCTGTACAAGGCGCAAGTGGCGCCGTACCAGGCCGGCGAGCAGCTGCCCGATGGATTTCTGCGTGCGCTGGCGCAGTGCATCGGGCTGATCCAGGAGCGCATGAACCAGGCACCCGCCGAAGTGGAGCCCAAGGTGCTGGAGTTCTTCTACCAGGCATTGCAGTTCAGCCGTATCGCCGAGTTGTTCGATGAGCACTTCCTGTTCGATATCAGCCAGCGCAATGGTCCGCGCGGCCGGCGCCTGGCCACCCTGTGCCTGCGCAACGTGGTGCCGGCCCGGTTGCTCGGTCCGCGGATGAGTGCCGCGCGCAGCGTCACGCTGTTCTCCGCCACGCTCAACCCGCGGCACTACTACAGCGACCTGCTGGGCATGCCGGCCGACACCGCCTGGCTGGAAGTGGCCGCACCGTTTCGCGCCGAGCAGCTGGAAGTGCGCATCGTCAGTGAAGTGTCCACCCGTTACCAGCAGCGCCAGGCCTCGCTGGCGCCGATCGTCGAGCTGATCGCTGCGCAGTACGCGCGTCAACCTGGCAATTACCTGGCGTTTTTCAGCAGCTTCGAATACCTCGAGCAGGTCGCTCGGCTATTGGCCGAACGCCACCCCGGGCTGCCCCAGTGGCGCCAGGCGCCGGGCATGGACGAGGCCGGGCGCGAGGCCTTCCTCGCGCGGTTTGTGGCTGACGGGCAGGGCGTTGGTTTTGCCGTGCTCGGCGGTGCCTTCGGCGAGGGTGTCGACCTGCCGGGAACACGGCTGATCGGCGCCTTCGTCGCCACCCTGGGCCTGCCCCAGGTCAACCCGGTCAACGAGCAGTTCAAGCAGCGCCTGGGGCGTCAGTTCGGTGCCGGTTTCGACTACGCCTACCTGTACCCGGGTGTACGCAAAGTCATCCAGGCCGCCGGCCGGGTGATCCGTGGCGACCAGGACCGTGGCGTGCTGCTGCTGATCGACGAGCGCTTCGCCGAACCCCGGGTGCGGCAGATGTTTCCCCGTTGGTGGCGATACGCCTGAACGCGCCCATCGCCTGGCGTTGAAACTCCCAGTACACTTCGCGTTCCAACCCCAACATTCGTTGCTTTCGAGGTTTTGCATGACGCTCAGTCCTTTGGCAGGCAAGCTGGCTCCGGCCAGCGTGCTGGTCGATATTCCCCGGCTGTTGACCGCCTACTACACCGGCCGCCCCGACGCCGCCGTGGCGGCCCAGCGCGTGGCCTTCGGCACCTCGGGGCACCGGGGCAGCTCGTTCGAGCTGAGCTTCAACGAGCATCACGTGCTGGCCATCACCCAGGCCATCTGCCTGTACCGCCAGGAAAAGGGCATCGACGGCCCGCTGTTCATCGGCGCCGACACCCACGCGCTGTCCGCCCCGGCCGCCGCCAGCGCGCTGGAAGTGCTGGCCGCCAACGGCGTGCAGGTACGGCTGAGCAAGGACGACGAGTACACCCCAACGCCCGCGGTGTCCCACGCCATCCTCTGCCACAACCGTGGCCGTACACAGCAACTGGCTGACGGCATCGTCATCACGCCGTCGCACAACCCGCCACAGAGCGGCGGCTTCAAGTACAACCCACCCAATGGCGGCCCGGCCGACAGCGACGTGACCAAGTGGATCGAGGCCAAGGCCAACGAACTGCTGGCGGCCAACCTGGCCGGGGTCAAACGTATGGACTACCAGCAGGCACTTGAGGCCGCGACCACCCAGCGGCATGACTACGTGAGCAGTTATGTCGCCGACCTGGAAAACGTCATCGACTTCGACGTGATCCGCGGCGCCAACCTGCGCCTGGGCGTCGACCCGCTGGGCGGTGCCGGAGTGCGCTACTGGTCGGCCATCGCCGAGCGCTACCAGCTGAACCTGGAAGTGGTGAACACCGAGGTCGACCCGACGTTCCGCTTCATGTGCGTCGACTGGGACGGCCAGATCCGCATGGACCCGTCCTCGCCGTATGCCATGCAGGGCCTGATCGGCCTGCGCGAGCGTTTTGACGTGGCCTTCGCCTGCGACCCGGACCACGACCGCCACGGCATCGTCACCGCCGACGGCCTGCTGCAACCGAACAACTACCTGGCCGTGGCCATCGACTACCTGTACCGCAACCGCCCGCAGTGGCGCAAAGACGCGGCCGTCGGCAAGACCGTGGTCTCCAGCGGCCTGATCGACCGCGTCACTGCCGCGCTGGGCCGTGAGCTGTACGAAGTGCCGGTGGGCTTCAAGTTCTTTGCCCCGGGCCTGTTCGACGGCTCCTTGGGCTTCGGTGGCGAAGAAAGCGCCGGTGCCTCGTTCCTGCGTAAGGACGGCTCGGTCTGGGCCACTGACAAGGACGGCCTGATCCCGGCCTTGCTGGCCGCCGAGATGACCGCCCGTACGGGCCGTAATCCGAGCCAGATCTACGCCGATCTCACCGCAAAACTGGGCAAACCCTTCGCGACCCGTGTCGAGGCCAAGGCCGACCTGCGGCAGAAGGCGGCGCTGAGCAAGCTGGCGCCGGAGCAGGTCAAGTCCACCGAGCTGGCCGGTGAGCCGATCGAGCAGATCCTCAGCCATGCCCCGGGCAACAACCAGGCCATCGGCGGCCTGAAAGTGATGACCGCCAACGGCTGGTTCGCCGCGCGGCCGTCCGGCACCGAGGACATCTACAAGATCTACGCCGAAAGCTTCATCGACGAGGCGCACCTCAAGCGCCTGGTGGAAGAAGCCCAGGTGCTGGTGGACGCGGCGATCGCCTGATCGCCAACGCTGCTGGATCTAAACCAATGGGGCTGCTCCGCAGCCCTTCGCGGGTAAGCCCGCTCCCACAGAATTTGCGCTTGCAGTACCTGTGGGAGTGGGCTTACCCGCGAAGGGCCGCAGAGCGGCCCCATTTGATTTATCTGCATTGCATCCAGCTGATCAGATCGCCGCGTCGCTCCACTGGCCATTGACCAGGCGGCGCAGCCCCAGCGGGTTGCCGTCGCGCAGGGCTTCAGGCAGCAGCGCCTGCGGGTAGTTCTGGTAGCACACCGGGCGCAGGAAACGGTCGATGGCCAGGGTGCCGACCGAGGTGCCACGGGCATCGGAGGTGGCCGGGTAAGGGCCGCCGTGGACCATTGCATCGCACACCTCGACACCGGTCGGGTAACCGTTGACCAGGATGCGGCCGACTTTCTCCTCCAGCAGCGGCACCAGCCAGGCGAAGGCTTCGAAGTCCTCCGGCTCGCCAATCAACGTGGCGGTGAGCTGACCACGCAGGCCGAGCAGGGCGGCGCGCAGTTGCTCGTTGCCGG
Organism: Pseudomonas sp. EMN2; assembly: GCF_009650555.1. Classification (NCBI taxonomy): domain Bacteria; kingdom Pseudomonadati; phylum Pseudomonadota; class Gammaproteobacteria; order Pseudomonadales; family Pseudomonadaceae; genus Pseudomonas; species Pseudomonas sp. EMN2. Next base: position 13,184 of record NZ_VZZR01000065.1, on the reverse strand, counting down.
TGACTTCCACGGCCACGGTGGTCGGGCCGAACACTTCTTCCTGCAGCAGCGGGTCGGACTCCACCAGCAGGCGGGCGTCGGCCTTGAACAGCTGGGCGCGGGCCTGGCTGCCTTCTTGGGCCTGGCCGGCCAGGTGCTGGATGCCGGCGTGGGCGTGCAGGTGTTCCAGGCCGCCAACGTAGCTGCGCAGGCCGCCCGCATTGAGCATGGTCTGGCCGGCCTGGGCGTCCAGGTGCTGGCCGAGGTCAGCCAGCAGTTGGCTGAACTGCGGCGATTGCAGGCCGATGACCATGCCCGGGTTGGTGCAGAACTGGCCTGCACCCATGCATACCGAACCGGCCAGCTCACGGGCGATGGCCTCGCCACGCTTGGCCAGGGCGCCTGGCAGGATAATTACCGGGTTGATGCTGGACATCTCGGCGAATACCGGGATCGGCTGCGGGCGTTCTGCGGCCATGCGGCACAGGGCGTCACCGCCTTTGAGCGAACCGGTGAAACCGACGGCCTGGATAGCTGGGTGCTTGACCAGCCATTCGCCGACACCGCCACCGAAGACCATGTTGAACACGCCCTTGGGCATGCCCGTGCGTGCGGCGGCGCGCTCGATGGCGCAGCCGACCAGGTCGGCGGTGGCCATGTGGCCGCTGTGGGCCTTGAACACCACCGGGCAACCGGCGGCCAGGGCGGCGGCGGTGTCGCCACCGGCGGTGGAGAAGGCCAGCGGGAAGTTGCTGGCACCGAACACCGCCACCGGGCCGACGCCGATGCGCATCTGGCGCAGGTCGACCCGTGGCAGCGGCTGGCGCTCGGGCAGGGCCAGGTCGATGCGTGCGCCAAGGTAGTCGCCGCGGCGCAGCACCTGGGCGAACAGGCGCATCTGGCCGCTGGTACGGCCGCGCTCGCCCTGGATGCGGGCGGCGGGCAGGGCGGTTTCACGGCAGACGATGGCGACGAAGCTGTCGTCCAGCTCGTCAAGCTCGGCGGCGATGGCGTCGAGGAATTCAGCGCGGCGTGCCGGGGGCAGTTGGCGGAACTCGGCGAAGGCAGCCTTGGCGGCGTTGGCGGCCTGGTCGACTTCGCTTTCGGTGGCTTGGGCAAAGCTGTAGGGCAGGGCTTCGCCGCTGGTGGCGTCCAGGCTCTGCAGGCGCTGGGTGCCGGCGGCGCTGCGTTGGCCTGCGATGAAGTTGTGGCCGAGGATCTCAGGCATGGGGTGCTCCTGTAGTCGCTGAAGGAAGAGTGCTATTGGGGCAGGTTTGCTTGGCCGCTGTGGGAGCGGGTTTACCCGCGAAACAGGCGACACGGTGCATGGCACCGGCTTCGCCGGTGTTCGCGGGTGAACCCGCTCCCACAGGGGCGCATCAGGTAATCGGGGCCGGGTTGAACAGGGTGATGTCGTTGTGCAGCCCGTGTTGCTCGGCCCAGGTCTGCTTGCGGCCGCTGGCCACGTCCAGGTAATAGCGGAACAGCTCCCAGCCCAGCTCCTCGATGCTCGAGCGGCCGGTGGCGATGCGCCCGGCGTCGATGTCGATCAGGTCGGGCCAGCGCTGGGCCAGCTCGGTGCGGGTGCACACCTTGACCACCGGCGCCATGGCCAGGCCGTAGGGCGTGCCGCGCCCGGTGGTGAACACGTGCAGGTTCATGCCGGCGGCCAGCTGCAGGGTGCCGCAGACGAAATCGCTGGCCGGGGTGGCGCAGAAGATCAGGCCCTTGCGCGTCACCCGCTCGCCCGGGCCGAGCACGCCCTGGATGGCGCCGCTGCCGGACTTCACGATCGAGCCCAGGGACTTCTCGACGATGTTCGACAATCCGCCTTTCTTGTTGCCCGGCGTGGTATTGGCGCTGCGGTCGGCGGCGCCCTGTTGCAGGTAGCGGTCGTACCAGTCCATCTCGCGCACCAGCGCTTCGGCCACCTCTGGCGTTTCGGCGCGGGAGGTGAGCATGTAGATGGCGTCGCGCACTTCGGTGACTTCCGAGAACAGTACCGTGGCCCCGGCGCGCACCAGCAGGTCGGCGGCATAGCCCAGCGCCGGGTTGGCGGTGATGCCGGAAAACGCATCGCTGCCGCCGCACTGCATGCCGAGGATCAGCTCGCTGGCCGGTACCGTCTCGCGGCGGCGCTGGTCGAGTTTTTTCAGACGGGTTTCGGCCAGTTGCATGATCTGCTCGATCATCTCGACGAAGCCCAGCGAGGCGTCCTGCAGGCGATACAGCCACGGCTCGCTGAGGTCCACCGAGGGGTCGCCTTCGTGCATCACCTGGCCGGCCTGGAGTTTTTCGCAGCCCAGGCTGATCACCAGCGCTTCGCCGCCCAGGTTGGGGTTGCGCGCCAGGTTGCGCACGGTGCGGATCGGGATGTAGGCGTCGCGGGCGTTGATCGCCACGCCGCAGCCGTAGCTGTGGGTGAGGGCGACCACGTCATCGACGTTGGGGTACTTGGGCAGCAGCTCGGTGCGGATGCGCTTGACCGCGTGATCGAGCACACCGGTCACGCACTGCACGGTGGTGGTGATGCCGAGGATGTTGCGGGTGCCGACGGTGCCGTCGGCGTTGCGGTAGCCCTCGAAGGTGAAGCCTTCGAGGGGCGGCAGGGCGGCGGGCACGGCGTCGCAGCGCGGCAGGCTGTCGAGCTCGGGCGCGGCCGGCATGTCCAGCTGATCTTCCTTGACCCAGCTGCCTTGCCGCAGCAATTCGCGGGCATAGCCGATGACCTGGCCGTAACGGCGCACAGGGGCACCGGGCTGGATATCGACGGTGGCCACCTTGTGGCTCTGCGGCACGCCTTCGACCAAGGTCAGGCCGTCGGCGAAACGGGCGCCTTCGCCCAGGCCGCCGTCGTTCACCACCACCACGACGTTGTCGTCATCGTGCAGGCGGACGTAGCGGGGCGACTCGGAATGTTCGATCAACTGCATGGTCAGGCCCTTCTGGTTATTTCTCTCAGGCGTTCATACGGCCGCTGGCGCCACATGCACGGGCGCCGGGGGCTTTCACTCAGTGGCGCGAACCTGCAAGTTCAGCGGTTGGCGCGGGTTCTTCCTTTGGGCCGTCCTTGAGCTCGATGCGCTTGATCGGGCCGACGATCACCAGGTAGCTGAACACCGCCACCAGGGCGTTGGCGCCGACGTACACCAGCGCCCACTTGAACGAACCGGTAGCACTGATGATGTAGCCGATGACGATCGGTGTGGTGATCGAGGCGATGTTGCCGAAGGTGTTGAACAAACCACCCGACAGGCCGGCGATCTGCTTGGGCGAGGTGTCGGCCACCACGGCCCAGCCCAGCGCGCCGATGCCTTTGCCGAAGAAGGCCAGGGTCATGAAGCCCACCACCATCCATTCGGCGTCGACGTAGTTGCAGAACACCATGGTGGTCGACAGCAACAGGCCACAGACGATCGGCAGCTTGCGCGAGAAGGTCAGCGAGTTGCCGCGGCGCAGCAGCCAGTCCGACAGCACACCGCCGAGCACGCCACCGATGAAACCGCAGATCGCCGGCAACGAGGCGATGAAACCGGCCTTGAGAATGGTCATGCCGCGTTCCTGCACCAGGTACACCGGGAACCAGGTGAGGAAGAAGTAGGTGATGGCGTTGATGCAGTACTGGCCCAGGTACACGCCCAGCAGCATGCGGCTGGTCAGCAGCTGCTTGATGTAGCCCCATTTTGGACCGTCGTTGCCGCGCTTCTGGTCCATGTCCACCAGGCCGCCGTTGTTCTCGATGTGCTCGAGTTCTTCGGCGCTGATGCGCGGGTGCTGGCGCGGGTTGTAGATGGTCTTCATCCACACTGCGGAGAACACGATGCCCAGGGCACCCATCACCACGAACACGTGCTCCCAGCCAAAGGTGAACACGATCCAGCCCATGATCGGGGCGAACAGGGCGGTGGCGAAGTACTGCGCCGAGTTGAAGATCGCCGAGGCGGTGCCGCGCTCCTGGGTTGGGAACCAGGCCGCAACGACACGGGCGTTACCCGGGAACGACGGGGCTTCGGCGAAACCGACCAGGAAGCGCAGGGTGAACAAGGTCACGACCGCCCAGGCCACCGGCAGACCGCCGACGAAACCTTGCAGCAGGGTGAACAGCGACCAGGTGAAGATGCTGAAGGCGTAGACGTTCTTCGAGCCGAAGCGGTCGAGCAGCCAGCCACCGGGGATTTGCCCGGCCACGTAGGCCCAGCCGAAGGCGGAGAAGATGTAGCCGAGGGTGACCGCGTCGATGCCAAGGTCTTTTTGCAGGCTGGAGCCGGCGATGGCGATGGTGGCGCGGTCGGCGTAGTTGATGGTGGTCACCAGGAACAGCATCAACAGTATCAGGTAGCGCACATGCGTCTTTTTCGTCGCTTGCATGCTGCTTACTCCCACTAGTTATTTTTGTGCGGGCTTTCAGATTGTGTTTGGCGCCAGGGCAGGGCGCTGGACCGCGTTGCGGCCCATTGCCGACAAGCCGGCCCCTGTGGGAACCGGTTTGTCGGCGATCGGGGCTTACAGCGTCTGTGGCCCCATCTTGTCCATCAGCGCGGCGAGCATCTCGTACTCTTGCGCGGTCAGGTCGGTCAGCGGCGTGCGCACCGGGCCTGCGTCGTAGCCGGCGATCTTGGCACCGGCCTTGACGATGCTCACGGCGTAGCCGGCCTTGCGGTTGCGGATGTCCAGGTACGGCAGGAAGAAGTCGTCGATCAGCTTGCCGACGGTGGCGTGATCGTCACGGGCGATGGCGTGGTAGAAGTCCATCGCGGTCTTGGGCACGAAGTTGAACACCGCCGAGGAGTACACCGGCACACCGAGGGCCTTGTAGGCGGCAGCATACACCTCGGCGGTGGGCAGGCCACCCAGGTAGCTGAAACGATCACCCAGGCGGCGACGGATCGACACCATCAGCTCGATATCGCCCAGGCCATCCTTGTAGCCGATCAGGTTCGGGCAGCGCTCGGCGAGCTTTTCCAGCAGGTCGGCATTCAGGCGGCAGACGTTGCGGTTGTACACCACCACACCGATGTTCACTGATTTGCACACTGCTTCGACGTGGGCGGCAACGCCGTCCTGGCTGGCTTCGGTGAGGTAGTGCGGCAGCAGCAGCAGGCCTTTGGCGCCCAGGCGCTCGGCTTCCTTGGCGTATTCGATGGCCTGGCGGGTCGAGCCGCCGACACCGGCGAGGATCGGTACCGAGGTGGCGCAGGTGTCGACTGCGGTCTTGATCACCTGGCTGTACTCGCTGGCGGCCAGGGAGAAGAACTCACCGGTGCCGCCGGCGGCGAACAGTGCGCTTGCGCCATAGGGGGCCAGCCATTCCAGGCGCTTGACGTAGCCGGCAGGGTTGAAGTCGCCCTGGGCGTCGAAGTCGGTGACCGGGAAAGACAGCAGGCCGTGGGAGAGGATGGATTGCAGTTCTTGTGGAGTCATTGTTGTAGGCATCCTGTGGCGCTTGGGTGAAGGGTGTTGTTCTGCGTTGGAGGTAAGTTATCGTACAACTTGCGCGATGACTAGTCCCCCTCGGGCAGATTTTTTGAGTTGGGGTGTTCGCCTTCAGGTGTTTGTTGGCTGGGAGATCGAGCGCCGCCCGAGCGGCGCATCGCTGGCAAGCCAGCTCCCACAGTTTGTTTCGGGCCAATTATTCCTGTGCAAGTACCGGCGCCTGCCTTGGTGCATGCCTCGAGTCATGTGGGGCGGCGGCAACGCCCACGCTGAAACCGCGTCGTACCAACAAGGCGGACAGTGATGAACTTGTAGGAGTAACTGGCCCGAAACAGATGTGAGAGCTGGCTTGCCAGCGATGCGCCGCGCGGGCGGCGCTCGATCTCACAGGCGCAGAAGATCTTACGACAATCACTTTGTAGTCATCGTATCTCTATGCAGGAGGCAGGAAAAAAAGATCGCGGAGACAGGCACAAGCCCGCCGCCCGCTTCCACGGGAAGTGTTCTGGGACCAGCAGAGGGTGACCGGGGAAACGGGGGCGACCTTGCGCCGCCCCGCGATCAAAGCTAACGAAGCTTTGCTGGATCAGGCTGCCTGATGGCGCTTGACCTGTGACTTGCGGACCTGGGCGCGGCACGCGTCGCCGAAGGCCTGGAACATCTTGATCGAGTCAGGGTTCTTAGCCGCCTGCCACTCAGGGTGCCACTGCACCGCGAACAGGAAGGGCGAAATGCTCGGTGCGTGGATCGCCTCGACCAGGCCGTCTTCGGCATGGGCAATCGGCTCGATACCGGCGCCCAGTTTGCGCAGGCCCTGGCCGTGCAGCGAGTTGACGCGGATCTCGTCGGTACCCAGGGTGTCGTGCAGCCAGCTGCCCGGCTTGATCTTCACCCCATGCACCGGGGCGTATTGCACTTCGACCGGATCTTCCGGGTTTTCCCGGTGGTCGTTGAAGCCAGGCTCGGCGTAGACCTTCTGGTAGATGTCGCCGCCCAGGGCCACGTTGATTTCCTGCATGCCACGGCAGATGCCGAAGATCGGCAGGCCACGCTTGATAGCCGCCTTGACCAGCGGGATGTCGAACAGGTCGCGGTTCTGGTCCTGGCCCTTGCCGGGGGTCTGGTTCTCCTGGCCGTACAGGGCCGGGTCGATGTTGCTGCCGGCACCGGTCAGGTAGACGCCGTCGGCCATGTCCAGGTACGTCTCGAGGTCGTCGCTGCCGCAGCAGGTGGGGACCAGCACCGGGACGCAACCGGAGAACTCGACCAGCGGGGTGATGTATTTGTGGGTCATGACCTGATAGTCATGGCCTTTGCGCTCTTGGCTGCCCATGGTCATCAGGACGACGGGTTTGCGCAGGGAAGGTTGCTTGTTGCCAATGTTGCTGTTGGACATATGTCACCTTGGGACAGGTCTTGCCTGTCGTTGTTGTGCAGGCGCACGGCGGGGCCATGGGTGCAGCCTGTAGCCTCGAGCACTGCCGGCTCGCCTCAGGGGCGATGCCGGTCGGGGCATGACTGATAGCTTGCCAGAGCCGTTCGATATGTCAAACGAGTGGCAGGGCGCCGAGGCGCCGTTTTTCGGGGGCTTGAAGGTCTCGGAGCCTTGGGTGACAAGGGTTTGGCGGGGGTTTTGGTCAATAATATTTAACGACGCAGTTGGCTCTTTGCGTGGCTGCAATGATTATTCACTTTGCGTGGCGCGGCGGTAGGCGTTGGGCGTATGGCCGCTCAATCGCTTGAAGAAGCGGGCGAAGTAGGTGGGGTCGCTGAAACCCAGGCTGTCGGACAGCTGGCCGATGCTCATGCGCGTGTACGACAGGTTGCGCCGGGCTTCGAGCAGCAGGCGCTGGTGCACCACCTGCAGTGCGGTCTGGTTGGCCAGGGCGCGACACAGCTGATTGAGCTGCAGGCTGCTGATGCCCAAACGCGCGGCATAGGTTTCCACGGCCAGGTGCTCGCGGTAGTGCGCCTCCACCAGGCGTAGATAGCGGCCAAGCAATTGTTGCTCGCGCTCGCCACGGGTGCGCGGGGCACGGTCCTGCTGCTGGCGGCTGATCCACACCATCAGCGCGGTGACCAGTGCTTGCAGCATCGCCGCCCGTGCCGGGGCGTTGTCCTGGTATTCCTGTTGCAGCGTGTCGATCAACGTGTGCAGGCGCAGGCGGTCCTGGCCCAACGGATAGCAGCCGGGCGCGGCCAGTACGCTCAATGGCGCGCCCAGGCGTTGCTCGAGGTCGGCCACCAGCGCCGTGCCGAAGGTCAGCACATGGCCCTGGATATCGGCACTGAAACGAAAGCCATGCACGGTCAGCGGCGGTACCACCTGGATCGCCGCCTGGCGGATCACGCTGCGCTCGCCCTCGATCTGCACCTGCGCCTCGCCGCGCTGCACGTACAGCAGCTGGAACAGCTCGGCGTGGCGGTGCGCCTTGATCTCCCAGTGGTGCAGGCGGCTGCGTGCCGGGATCGACTCGCAGTGCAGCAGGTCGGTGTCGGGCCAGGCGTGGTTTTCGCCGTAGAGCTGGAACAGCGGAACGCCGGAAAGAGGGCTGGGCATGGTCTTGTCCGTTAATCGAACGATTTTTGTAAAAGTGCAGGTTTTATAGCGGATAACACACTTTTTCGGCCTGAAACGCTCGTAAAAATGCAGAGGAGAACCGTAACAGCACAAAGAGACAACAACAATGAAGACTCAGGTTGCAATCATCGGCGCAGGCCCGTCCGGCCTGCTGCTGGGCCAATTGCTGCACAAGGCCGGCATCGACACGCTGATCGTCGAGCGCCAGACCCCCGACTACGTACTTGGGCGCATTCGCGCCGGGGTGCTCGAACAGGGCACCGTCGATCTGCTGCGCGAGGCCGGGGTCGGCGAGCGCATGGACCGTGAAGGGCTGGTCCACGAAGGTGTCGAACTGCTGGTCGGTGGCCGTCGCCAGCGCCTGGACCTCAAGGCGCTGACCGGTGGCAAGACAGTAATGGTCTACGGCCAGACCGAGGTCACCCGTGACCTGATGCAGGCCCGCGAGCAGAGCGGGGCGCCGATCATCTATTCAGCCAGCAAGGTGCAGCCCCATGACATCGACGGCGCGCGGCCCTACCTGACGTTCGAGAAGGATGGCCAGCCGCAGCGCATCGACTGCGACTACATCGCCGGCTGCGACGGCTTCCACGGGGTCGCCCGGCAAAGCATTCCCGAAGGTGTGCTCAAAACCTACGAACGGGTCTACCCGTTCGGCTGGTTGGGGCTGTTGGCCGATACGCCGCCGGTGAACCATGAGCTGATCTACGCCCACCACGAGCGCGGTTTCGTGCTCTGCAGCCAGCGTTCGCAGACCCGCAGCCGCTACTACCTGCAGGTGCCGCTGCAGGAGCGGGTCGAGGATTGGTCGGATGCGCGCTTCTGGGGCGAGCTCAAGGCGCGCTTGCCGCAAGAGGTGGCCGAGCACCTGGTGACGGGCCCGGCCCTGGAAAAGAGCATCGCGCCGCTGCGCAGCCTGGTGGTCGAGCCCATGCAGCATGGCCGTTTGTTCCTGGTCGGTGATGCCGCGCATATCGTCCCGCCCACGGGTGCCAAAGGCCTCAACCTGGCGGCCTCGGACGTGAACTACCTGTACCGGATCCTGCTCAAGGTGTACCGCGAAGGCCGTACCGACCTGCTGGCCCAGTATTCACCCATGGCCTTGCGCCGGGTGTGGAAGGGCGAGCGTTTCAGTTGGTTCATGACCCAGTTGCTGCATGATTTCGGTGAGCATCAGGATGACTGGGACCGCAAGATGCAGGAGGCTGACCGTGAGTATTTCCTCAGCTCCGAGGCGGGGTTGGTGAATATTGCCGAGAACTATGTGGGGTTGCCGTTCGAGGTAGTGGAGTAACGGGCCGGATCAGCGCTGCTCCAATGGCTTGAAGTCGACGCGGCCGCTCCTACAGCTTCCGTGCAGTACATGTGGGAGCCGGCTTGCCGGCGATTGGGCCTACAGCGAATCAACGCGCCAGCAGCACCTCCATTTCCCTATACCCCCGCTGGCGCGCATGCTCCAGCGCCGTCACCCCATCCTTGTCGGCAATCGCCGGGTCGGCCCCGGCCGCCAGCAGCCGGCGCACGATCTCCACATGGCGCGGCCCACCATCGCCGAGGATCACCGCCTCCAGCAGCGCGGTCCAGTGCAGGCGGTTGAGGTGGTTCACTTCGACCCCGGCATCGATCAGCAACTGCACGGTCTGCACATGGCCGCGCTCGGCCGCCGGAATCAGCGCGGTGCCGCCATAGCGGTTGGTACTTTTCAGGTCGGCGCCATGGGCGAGGGTAAGGCGCAGTATTTCGTCGAGGCCGCGGGCTCCGGCATACAGGTAGGGGCTGTCGTGGATGTTGTCCTTGGCATTGACGTCGGCACCCGCCTCGATCAGTACCTGCGCAGCGGCGACCTGGTTGGCGTGGGTGGCCACCAGCAGCGCGGTCTGGCCTTGGTCGTCACGGGCATCGAGGGTAGCGCCCTGGGCGAGTGCCTGGCGGATGGCGGGCAAGTCGCCAAGGCGGGCGGCATCGATCAGGCGGGTATTCATGGGCAGGCTCTCGGCGTGAGCGGCAAGGCTGGTGAGCAGGGCCAGCAGCAGGGTGGCAATCGGCAGGCGCATGGTCTGGGTTTCCTGGCAGGACGAGCGCTCATCCTAGGTAACTGCGCGTGGCGCCAGAAGTGAATTTTCTGGATGCCAGGCAGTGGATTTGCGCATGGTTGCCGGGCGTGGAGGGGCGTGATAGAAGTCAGGCTTGTCATTCAGAAGTCGAATACCAAGATGTCCATCAGCGTTAAATCGAATAGAGCCCTGTTCGACCTCGACCTGCTGCGCGCCATTGTCGTGGTGGCCGATTGCGGCAGTTTCACCACTGCGGCGGCGCGCCTGCATTCCACCCAATCGACCATCAGCCAGAAAGTCCGCCGCCTCGAAGAAATGGTCGGCCACCGCCTGTTGGTGCGCGGTAACCGCGACGTGTTGCCTACCGATGCCGGCCAGACCCTGCTGGGTTACGCCCGGCACATGCTGGCGCTGAACGACCAGATGCTCGAAGCGCTGGCCGGGGCCATGGTCGGCATGACCGTGCGCCTGGGCGTGCCGGAGGACTTCGTTGGCGGGCGCACCACCAATGCACTGTCGGCCTTCAGCCGGCGCCACCCGCAGGTCAAGCTGGAGGTCACCAGCGGGCTGTGCCGCGACCTCAGCCAGGCCTACGACAACGGCGAGCTCGACCTGGTGCTGCTCAAGCAGCGGCGCAACAGCCGCGAAGGCGTGGCCTGCTGGCCAGAGCGCCTGCAATGGATCGACAGCGCGCGGATGCCGGCCTTCGAACTCGACCCGGTGCCGCTGGTGACCTTCCCGCCGCGGGGCCTGTACCGCGACGACATGATCAGCGCCATCGAGGGCATGGGCCGGCGCTGGCGGATCAGCTTCACCAGCTCCAGCCTCAGCGGCATCCAGGCGGCAGTGGCAGATGGCATGGGCATCAGCCTGCTGCCACCGCGGGCGGCGACCCGCGAGCACCGGGTGCTGGGGGGCGAGCAGGGTCTGCCGGAGGTGGACAGCTACGAGATCGTGATCGTGCACCGGCCCACGGCCGATGTGATGGTCAAGGCGTTGGCCGAGGTGCTCACCGAGCTGCTGGCGGTGCAGGCGATCTGAAGGGGATGTTCAGCTGTTCCACTGCGGGGCGAAGTCCGGGCTGACCAGGCGCCGGTCCTTCGCCAGCGCGGCGATGCGTGCGCGGTCCTCATCATCCAGTCGCAGGTCCAGCGCCGCCAGGTTGGCCAGTTGGTTTTCACGGCTGCTGGCTTTCGGGATCACTGCCACGCCGGATTGCTCAAGCAACCAGGCCAAGGCCACTTGGCTGGGCAGCACGCCGTGTTTGTCGGCGATGGTGCGGATGGCCGGTTGTTCGGCAGCCTGGCCACGTGCCAGCGGGGTGTAGGCGGTGAAGGCCAGGCCATGCTGGCGAGCGAACTCGAGCAGCGGCGTCTGGTCGAGCAGCACGTGGTACTCGACCTGGATCGCCGACAGCGGGGCATCCAGTTGTTCGATCACCTGACGCAGCAGCCCGAGGGGGAAATTGGCCACGCCGATGCAGCGCGCCTTGCCTTCGTCGCGCAGCGCCACCAAGGTCTCGATGCTGCGCGCCAGGTCCCAGTCCTTGCCCGGCCAGTGGATATGGAACAGGTCGACCTGCTCGGTGCCCAGGGCGCGCAGGCTGTCTTCCAGGGACTGGCGCATGGCCTGGGGGGCGAGGCGGTCCCACCAGACCTTGGTGGTCAGGTGAATGGCCTCGCGCGGTACGCTGCTGTCACGCAGGGCCTGGCCGACGGCGGCTTCGTTGTTGTAGGCCGTGGCGGTGTCGATATGCCGGTAGCCCAGCTCCAGCGCCTGGTGCACGGCGCGGGTGCACTCGGCGCCGGTCATTGGCCAGGTGCCCAGGCCGATGGCAGGCATGTCGAGGCCGTGGCGAGTGGTGAGCCTGTGCATGGCGGTACTCCTTGTACTGAGGGAAAAAGGTGGACGGCCATGATCGGCCATCGGCGAATGGCTGCCAGTGGGCGCAGGGGGAAAGTGGTCGATCAGCGAACGAAATGTACCGGGCAGTACAGAAGCCTGGGCCCAGGCAATGTTCATCGCCCGGGATCTCTTCTAGAATCCGCGGATGCCCGGGCGCAAGGCCGGGGCCACCGCTCGAGAGCCCCATGAGTTCCAGTACGCCGCTGTCCGGAGTCAACCAGCCGCTGCGCGGTATCACCCTGGTGGTGGTGGCCACCTTCCTGTTCGCCGGCCACGACGCGTTGTCGAAATTCCTCGGCGGTATCTACCCGATCATCATGGTGGTGTGGGCCCGTTACCTGGTGCATACCCTGCTGATGGCGGGGATCTTCCTGCCCAAGGCCGGCATGGCGGTGCTGCGTACCCGGCGCCCGTTGTTGCAGACCCTGCGCGCCTTGAGCCTGCTCAGCACCAGCCTGTTGTTCACTGCCGGTTTGCAGTATTTGCCGTTGGCCGAGGCGACGTCGGTCAACTTCCTGGCCCCGGTGCTGGTGACCGCGTTGTCGGTGCCGCTGCTCAAGGAGCGGGTCACGGCGGGCCAGTGGGCGGCGGTGGTGATGGGGTTTGTCGGGGTGCTGGTGGTGGTGCATCCGGGCGGGGCGATGTTTACCCCGGCGATCCTGTTTCCGCTGGGGTCGGCGCTGGGGTTCTGTTCGTATCAGTTGCTGACGCGGGTGCTGGCGGCCCATGACAGCCCGACCACCAGCAACTTCTATGCGGGGTTGTGCAATACCTTGGTGCTGAGTGCGTTGGTGCCGTTTTTCTGGCAGGTGCCGCAGTGGCAGCATGCGTTGTTGATGCTGGCGCTGGGGGGGTGTGGGATGACGGCACATCTGCTGCTGACGCAGGCGTTCAGGTATGCGGCGCCGGCGCTGTTGGCGCCGTTCAGTTATTGCCAGATTGTGTTTGCGGGGTTGTTGGGGGTGGTGATTTTTGGGCAGGTGCCGGATGGGATGAGTTTGGTGGGGATTTCGGTGATTTGTTTGAGTGGGTTGGGGGCGGCTTGGATGCAGCGGCGCAAGTAGGGGTGGAGTTTGGAGGTTGTTGCAGTTATTGCTTAATGGTTTCAAGTTTCTTGGGTTTTGTTATCTGTTGGTTTTGATAGTTGTATGTGTATTCATTTGTGATGTCGACGCGTAGTCACCTTTCCGCCCTTACGGCGGGTTACTTTGGTCTTGGCCAAAGTAACCAAA
>NZ_VZZR01000064.1:0-9338 GCF_009650555.1 Pseudomonas sp. EMN2 | reverse complement strand
CCGCAACTGGCCGAAGCCTTGGCGCGGTGGCAGGCGCAGGTCGGCAACACCCGTGTCGAGCCATTGGCCATGGCGCCGACGGAGCGTGCCTCGAGGGTGCCGGAGATCAAGGTGGTCACCTCCGACGAAATCTTCGCCATGCTCGATGCCCAGAGCGATCCGTCTGACCCACTGAACTTGATATAGAAAAGAGCCCGATGCCTGCGCGCGGCCCCTTGAAAGGTTGATAAGTGTCTAGTCAAACAAAAAAAGCCCCGACTCTCACGAGCCGGGGCTTTTTCATGACGCTACGGCTGGATCAGCCGTTGAACACGTCATCCACGCTTTTCAGCGGGTAGTGCTTCGGATACGGCAGGGTCGCCACGCCGGACTCGATGGCGGCCTTGGCCACGGCATCGGAAACGACGGTGATCAGGCGTGCATCCAGTGGTTTCGGGATGATGTACTCACGGCCGAATTCCAGTGCCTGTACGCCGTAGGCGTCGCAGACTTCCTTCGGCACCGGCAGCTTGGCCAGGTCCTTCAGGGCGACGGCGGCGGCGATCTTCATTTCTTCGTTGATGCGCTTGGCGCGAACGTCCAGGGCACCGCGGAAGATGAACGGGAAGCCCAGTACGTTGTTGACCTGGTTCGGGTAGTCGGAACGACCGGTGGCCATGATCACGTCGCTGCGGGTGGCGTGAGCCAGCTCCGGGGAGATCTCTGGATCTGGGTTCGAGCAGGCGAACACGATCGGGTTGGCCGCCATCGACTTCAGGCCTTCTGCGCTCAGCAGGTTCGGGCCGGACAGGCCAACGAACACGTCGGCACCGTCCAGGGCGTCAGCCAGGGTACGCTTGTCGGTAGCGTGGGCGAACTGGGCCTTGTACTGGTTCAGGTCGTCACGGCCGGCGTGGATCACGCCGCTGCGGTCGATCATGAAGATGTTCTCGACCTTGGCGCCCATGCTCACCAGCAGTTTCATGCAGGAGATGGCGGCAGCGCCGGCGCCCAGGCAGACGATCTTGGCGTCTTCGAGCTTTTTACCGGCGATTTCCAGGGCGTTGATCATGCCGGCCGCGGTAACGATCGCGGTGCCGTGCTGGTCATCGTGGAACACCGGGATGTCGCACTGTTCGATCAGGGTGCGCTCGATCTCGAAGCACTCAGGTGCCTTGATGTCTTCGAGGTTGATGCCACCGAAGGTGATGGAGATGCGGCGAATGGTGTCGATGAAGGCCTGTGGGCTTTCCGATTCGACTTCGATGTCGAACACGTCGATACCGGCGAAACGCTTGAACAGAACACCCTTGCCTTCCATGACCGGCTTCGAGGCCAGCGGGCCCAGGTCACCCAGACCGAGGATCGCGGTACCGTCGGAAATCACCGCAACCAGGTTGCCCTTGCCGGTGTATTTGTAGGCCAGCTCTGGATCACGACCAATCTCGCGCACCGGTTCGGCGACGCCTGGGCTGTAGGCCAGGGCGAGGTCACGGGCAGTGGCGGTGGGCTTGGAGAGCTCGACGCTCAGTTTCCCCGGACGGGGCTGGGCGTGGTATTCGAGAGCGGCGGTTTTCAGGTCTGACATGATGGGCATTCCGCTATTTACTGTTCTGACGGACCGCCGAGGATACGCAAAGTGCCGGGGGGCGACAAGACTGCCCGGTCACTAGTGTCAAGGCCTTTGGCCTACGACTTTACGCTATAACCCACGGGGCTTGCGAAAGCCTAGTGTGTACAATCCAATAGCAAACTGTCTACAACTATTTAGCCAGAGGCAGGCTGCAACATACTCGGATCGGTCAATGGCAACACCCAGCGTCGCTGCCCGGGCTTGAGCCCTCCCTTGCGGGAACGATCCAGCACCCAGCCACGCGCTTCGACCTGGCGTCCCTTGAGGTTAGCGAAGAAGCTGGCGGGGAAGTTGCGCTGCAGACGGGCGGGGACCCGCACCACCACGCTGTTGTCCAACTCCAGCCAGACACCGCCGCTATTGCGCTCGATGCCATTGATTTTGCCGCTGATCAGCGCAAAACCGGATTGGCGCACATCCCGTGCACGCAGCACCGGCGATTGCCGCCAGAGCCCCAGACGCGCCTTGCGCGCTGCCTGTTCAGCTTGCTGCTGACACCCGGCAAGGCGTGTATTCGGCGCAAATGCAATGCGGTAGGCCAAGCCCTCGCTGAGCAGTTGTGCTTCAAGATTGTTGCCAGAACGGCTGTAGATATGCGCCAGGGTGCGCCCGTACTTGTCTTTGCCCTCAACCCCGGGCACCAGCCCGACCCGGCCATCGCTGGCCTTGATCAACGCCTGCAGGCGGCGCTTGGCCGCGTCGGCATAGGGCTCGCTGGGCCGCCCTTTACCTGCGACTTCCGGGGCATTGATACCAATCAGGCGAACACTGCGGCCATCAACCAGGCGAACGGTATCGCCATCGACCACATGGCGCACCGCCACCTGCTGCGGCCTGTCCGGCAACGGGCAGAAAGCCAGGGCCGGGAAATGCCAAATCGCGCCCACAAAAAAGGCGCCCACAAGGGACGCCTTCTTCTGCAACAGTGCGAACCCCGAAGGCTTCGCCATGCGCATCTTACTTCTTGGCACCGAACATGCCGAAGCGATCGGCGAACTTCTGTACGCGACCACCGGTGTCCAGGACTTTCTGCTTGCCAGTGTAGAACGGGTGGCACTGGGAGCACACGTCGATCGCCAGCGGCTTGGCCAGGGTCGAACGGGTTTCGAATTTGTTGCCGCAGCTGCAGGTGACTGCAACTACTTCGTAGTTCGGATGAATATCTGCTTTCATGGTCACTTCCTCGAGCTGCGTGCCGCCACCCAACACCTATTGTTGAATACCGCACGTAATTAGGCGGCGAATAATACCAGAGCGCGACGCCAGCGCAAGTTGTCGCTTGCACCGACCGTCGTCTGCTAGGCTCGCCTGATTTGTGAAACGCCCTCCAGAGACCTTCCGCGTGTCCGACGTCATCCTGCGCCTTGCCCTGCCCTCGCCCCTGCGTCGCCTGTTCGACTACCGGGCCACCGCAAGCATGGCTCGCCAGACGCTGACCCCCGGCATGCGCATTCGCGTGCCGTTCGGCCGCCGGGAAATGATCGGTGTGCTGGTGGAGGTAGCCGACAAAAGTGAAGTGCCGGCGGACAAGCTCAAACCCGCCAGCGCCCTGCTCGACCCGGTTTCGCCCCTGCCGCCGGCGCTGTTCAAGCTGTGCCTGTGGACGGCGCAGTACTACCAGCACAGCCTGGGCGACACCCTGAACTGGGCGCTGCCCACCCTGTTGCGCCAGGGCGAGCCGGCCGAAGTGCGCCAGGAGCGCTTCTGGCATGTCGCCGCCGGGGCACGCCTTGAAGACCCGCGCATTGCCCGCGCGCCGCGCCAGCGCGAAGCCCTGAAGACGCTGTCGCAGCACCCGCACGGTGTGGCTCACAGCCTGCTGAGCAAGCTCGGCCTGAACAAGGACAGCCTCGATCTGCTGCTGGCCAAGGAGCTGGTCGAGGTCGAAACCCGCCGGCACCTGCCACAGGCCCGTCACGAGCACTGGCTGGCCCAGCCGGAGCTGCCGCTCAACGAAGAACAGCGCGCCGCCTTCGAGGCCGTGCGTTCAGGCTTCGGCGCCTTCCACGCGTTCCTGCTGGCCGGCGTCACCGGTAGCGGCAAGACCGAGGTCTACCTGCAACTGATCCGCGAAACCCTGGAGGCCGGCAAACAGGCGCTGATCCTGATCCCCGAGATCAATCTCGGCCCGCAGACCTTGCAGCGCTTCGAGCAACGCTTCAACGCACGCATCGCCCTGCTGCACTCGGCAGTGGGCGACCGCGAGCGCCTGGACGCCTGGCTGGCGGCCCGCGATGGCGAGGCGGACATCATCATCGGCACCCGTTCGGCGCTGTTCACGCCGATGAAGAACCCGGGGCTGATCATCATCGACGAGGAGCACGACGGCTCCTATAAACAGCAGGAAGGCCTGCGCTACCACGCCCGCGACCTGGCGGTGGTGCGCGCGCACCAGGAGAACATCCCGATCCTGCTGGGCTCGGCCACCCCGTCGCTGGAGAGCCTGCACAACGCCCACAGCGGCCGCTACGGCCTGCTGCGCATGAACCAGCGTGCCGGCGGTGCCCGCGCACCGCGCTTCATGCGCCTGGACGTGCGCAGCCTGCCACTGGACAGCGGCATCAGCGGCCCGCTGCAGCAAGCGATTCGCCAGACCCTGGAGGCCGGCCAACAAGTGCTGGTGTTCCTCAACCGCCGCGGCTTCGCCCCAACCCTGCTGTGCCACGACTGCGGCTGGCTTTCGGAATGCCCGCGCTGCGACGCGCGCATGACCGTGCACCAGCGCTCGGCCGTGCTGCGCTGCCACCACTGCGGTTATGACGAGCGCCTGCCGCTGCAATGCCCGCAATGCGCCCACGTCGACCTGCGCCCGGTAGGTGCCGGCACCGAACGTGCCGAAGAACGCCTGAAGGTGCTGTTCCCCGACTACCCGATCCTGCGCGTGGACCGCGACAGCACCTCGCGCAAGGACGCCATGCACAACCTGTTCACCACCATCCAGCGCGGCCAGCCGAGCATCCTGGTCGGCACCCAGATGCTGGCCAAGGGGCACCACTTCCCGCGGGTGACCCTGGTGGCGATCCTCGATGCCGACGGCGGGCTGTTCTCCGGCGACTTCCGCGCCAGCGAGCGCATGGCCCAGCTGATCGTGCAGGTGGCGGGCCGCGCCGGGCGCGCCGAAGAGCCGGGCAAGGTTATCGTGCAGACCCACCTGGCCGACCATCCGTTGCTGGTGCAACTGACCGAACAGGGCTACTTCGCCTTTGCCGAACAGGCCCTGAGCGAGCGCCGCGCCGCCGGCCTGCCGCCGTTCGCCCACCTGGCCCTGCTGCGCGCCGATGCGCACAAGCCCGGCCAGGCCGAAGGCTTCCTCGACGAAGCCTGCGCCGCCGCCGAGCGCGTGCTGGCCGAACAGGGCCTGCATGGCATCGAGCTGCTGGGCCCGGTGCCCGCGCCCATGGAGCGACGAGCGGGGCGATTCCGCGCGCAACTGTTGCTCCAGGCCAATGCCCGGGCTCAGTTGCATCGACTGATCAGTGCCTGGTTGCTAGTGTTGGAGCAGATGCCTTCGGGGCGGCAAGTGCGCTGGTCGCTGGATGTCGACCCGGTGGACCTGTACTGAGAGTTCAAGCGGTCCGTGGGAGCGGGCTTGCCCCGCGATTGAGCCCATCGCGGGGCAAGCCCGCTCCCACGCCTGACCAACGATACCGGCCAAAAGGTTGGCAACCCGCCCCCGGCAACGGATAATGCCCAGTTTTTCCACCTGCGCATCGAAGCGCCCCACCGCGCTTGCGGTCGAAAAGAGATCCCCATGAAAGACACCATTCGCCAGCTGATCCAGCAAGCCCTCACCCAACTCGTCACCGACGGTGTGCTGCCTGAAGGGCTGACGCCGGCGATCCAGGTGGAAAACGCCCGGGACAAGACCCACGGCGACTTCGCCAGCAACATCGCCATGATGCTGGCCAAGCCGGCCGGCATGAAACCGCGCGACCTGGCTGAGAAAATCATTGCAGCCCTGCCGGCCAGCGCCGACATCAGCAAGGCCGAGATTGCCGGCCCCGGCTTCCTGAACTTCTTCCAGAACACCGACGCCTTGGCCAACCGCCTCGACGCCGCCCTGGCCGACGACCACCTGGGCGTGCGCAAGGCCGGCCCGCTGGAGAAAGTGGTGATCGACATGTCGGCGCCGAACCTGGCCAAGGAGATGCACGTCGGCCACCTGCGCTCGACCATCATCGGCGACAGCGTCGCCCGCGTGCTGGAGTTCCTCGGCGACAACGTCATCCGCCAGAACCACGTCGGCGACTGGGGCACCCAGTTCGGCATGCTGATGGCCTACCTGCAGGAAAACCCGATCACCAGCGACGAGCTGTCGGACCTGGAGAACTTCTACCGCGCGGCCAAGAAGCGCTTCGACGAGTCCGAGGAGTTCGCCACCCGCGCCCGCGGCCTGGTGGTCAAGCTGCAGGCCGGCGACCCCGAGTGCCTGGCGCTGTGGACGCGCTTCAAGGACATCTCGCTGTCCCACTGCCAGAAAACCTACGAACTGCTCAACGTCAAGCTGACCATGGCCGACGTGATGGGCGAGAGCGCCTACAACGACGACCTGGCGAATGTGGTCGCCGACCTCAAGGCCAAGGGCCTGCTGGTGGAGAACCAGGGCGCCCAGTGCGTGTTCCTCGACGAATTCAAGAACGCCGAGGGCGACCCGCTGCCAGTGATCGTGCAGAAGGCCGACGGCGGGTACCTGTACG
Source organism: Pseudomonas sp. EMN2 (assembly GCF_009650555.1). Classification (NCBI taxonomy): domain Bacteria; kingdom Pseudomonadati; phylum Pseudomonadota; class Gammaproteobacteria; order Pseudomonadales; family Pseudomonadaceae; genus Pseudomonas; species Pseudomonas sp. EMN2. The sequence goes on along the minus strand of NZ_VZZR01000064.1, from coordinate 3,029 downwards.
CCACCACCGACCTGGCCGCCGTACGCTACCGCAGCAACAAGCTTCAGGCTGACCGCGCCCTGTACTTCGTCGACCAGCGCCAGGCCCTGCACTTCAACCAGGTGTTCGAAGTGGCCCGCCGCGCAGGCTTCGTCGGCCACCCGATGCAGATGGAGCACATGGGCTTCGGCACCATGAACGGCGCCGACGGCCGTCCGTTCAAGACCCGTGACGGCGGCACCGTGAAGCTGATCGACCTGCTCAACGAGGCCAAGGAGCGCGCCTACGCGCTGGTCAAGGAGAAAAACCCGAGCCTGGCCGAGGACGAGCTGCGCAAGATCGGTGAAGTGGTGGGTATCGGCGCCGTGAAATACGCCGACCTGTCCAAGCACCGCACCAGCGACTACAGCTTCAACTTCGAGCTGATGCTCAACTTCGAAGGCAACACCGCGCCCTACCTGCTGTACGCCTACACCCGTGTGGCCGGCGTGTTCCGCAAGCTCGGCAAGGGCTTCGACGAGGTGGACGGCAAGATCGTGCTGCAGGCCGCCCATGAGCAGGACCTGGCCGCGCGCCTGGCGCAGTTCGGCGAGATTCTCAACAACGTCGCCGACAAAGGCACCCCGCACGTACTGTGCAGCTACCTGTACGACCTCGCCGGCCTGTTCTCCAGCTTCTACGAGAACTGCCCGATCCTCGCCGCCGAGACCCCGGAGCAGCAACAGAGCCGTCTGCGCCTGGCAGCCCTGACCGGCCGCACCCTCAAGCAGGGCCTTGAGCTGCTCGGCCTGGAAACCCTGGAGCGTATGTAACTTGGCTGCTGCAAAGAAAAAGCCCGCGCCCAAGCGCGGCGCCAGCCGCCACCAGCCCGCCGCCAAGCAGCCGATCCCGGGTTGGGTGTGGCTGGCGGTCGGCCTGACCGTCGGCGCCTTCATCGTGTTCCTGATGAAACTCGAACCGGGTGGCGGCGACATCAAGCGCACCAAACCCGAACAGCAGAAGCCGGAGAAGGTCGCCGAGGCGAGCAAAACGACCGCACCTACACCGCAGCAACCGGTGAAGCCGAAGTACGACTTCTACACCCTGCTGCCGGAGTCGGAAGTAATCGTGCCGCCGGAAGCGGTGCCCGAGAAGACGCCGCCGGTGCCGGCCGTGCCAACCACGCCGGTCACCCCGGCGGAAGCGGCGAAGATCGACACCGCCCGTGCGCAGGCCGCGCTGATGGGGCAAACGCCTCCACCGGCACCACCTGTGATCAAGCCGGCACCGACCACCCAGTTCTTCCTGCAGGCCGGCTCGTTCCGCAAGCAGGCGGATGCCGACAAGGTCCGCGCGCAGATCATTCTGCTGGGCCAGGCGGTCAAGGTGGAATCAGGGACGGTGAAAGAAGAAACCTGGTACCGCGTGATGGTCGGCCCGTTCAGCAACCGCGAACAGCTCACCGTGGCGCAGAAGCAACTGGCCGGGGCAGGCTTCAGCAACCTGCTGTTGCAGCAACGCCGTCAGTAACGAAAAAGGCCTTGCCGCTCACCGCGACAAGGCCTTTTTTCATACCCGGCGACGCTCGGCGTTTACCTGGGAAACCTGGCTGTTGAGTGTCCAGAAGTCGTACAGCACACCCAGCAGGAACAGGCCGCCGGTAAACAGGTAGATCAGTGCACTGATCCATTTGCCCTGATACAGGCGGTGTACACCGAACACCCCAAGAAAGGTCAGGAAGATCCACGCCAGGTTGTAGTCCACACCGCCGGACTCGAAGCGCAGATCCGCCTCGCGATCCATCGACGGGATCAGGAACAGGTCGATCAGCCAGCCAATCCCCAGCAGCCCCAGGGTGAAGAACCAGATCGTCCCGGTGATCGGCTTGCCGTAGTAGAAACGGTGCGCGCCGGTGAAGCCGAAAATCCACAACAGGTAGCCGAGGACCTTGCTGTGGGTGTCGTGCGCGGGCACGCCCTGTTGATAACCATTCATTCGAAGCCCTCGTGGGTTAGCTGAAAATTTTCTAACGGAAAATGTGACTTTTCCGTGTTGACCCGACATATGGTACGTGGCCAATCGACCAACGGATCAGAATTTGATCAAAAAGCTGTTATAAAGTTGCGCGCCAACACCCTATAAGAGCATCAACTATGCCGCCTTTCATCAAGACATGGCTGACCCTCTGCCTTTTATTACCCCTGGCCGCCCACGCCACCAATCGTGAGCAACGTCTTCCAAACGGTTTCACCGGTTACACGAGCAATGCCGACAGCTCGGTGAAACGCGCACCTGTGCAGTACCGCAAGGCCACCACTCTCAGTGCCCGCCCGAGCAGCGCCACCCAGCGCCAGGCGCTGCAGGCCGTGGCCATGTCGCCCAAGCAGAGCAGCGAAGTGCTCAGCCGCGCCGTGAACGTGCTCGGCACCCCGTACCGCTGGGGCGGCAGCAGCCCGAAGAAGGGCTTCGACTGCAGCGGCCTGGTGAAGTACGCCTTCAACGACGTGGCAGACGTCGACCTGCCGCGCACCTCCAACGCCATGGCCCAGGGCCAAGGTGTGAAGGTGGCCAAGAGCGACCTCAAGCCAGGCGACCTGATTTTCTTCAACATCAAGAGCCGCCGGGTCAATCATGTGGCCATCTACCTGGGTAACGACCGCTTCATCCACGCGCCGCGCACCGGCAAACGGGTGAGCATCGACAGCCTGGAGAAGCCTTACTGGCAGAAGCATTACGTCGTGGCCAAGCGCGTCCTGCCCAAGAACCAGCAGGCGCTGGCCCTGGCCAAGCGCTAAGCCAACATCGCGGGGCAAGCCCGCTCCCACGACAGCTTTGCTGTTAGATGGACTGCCCCCAAAAAGTTGGACAGATTAGCTAGCGGCCTGGGCCCTGTACTCGACAGGGCTCAGGCCGTTTAGTTTCTGCTTTATGCGGTCATGGTTGTAGTAGCGGATGTACTCGTCCAGACCCGCTTTCAGTTCTTCCACGCTTTGAAACCGCCTCAGATAGAAAAACTCTGATTTCAACGTGCCAAAAAAGCTCTCCATCGCAGCATTATCCAGGCAGTTGCC
>NZ_VZZR01000063.1:0-34321 GCF_009650555.1 Pseudomonas sp. EMN2 | reverse complement strand
GCGGCGCTCGATCTCATAGGCGCCAGAAACCTTGCGGCGAGCACCTGTCAGCCCTCATGCGATCTCTATTGGCAGAGGGCCCTATCGCGGGGCAAGCCCGCTCCCACGGTGAGTGCTGCGTGGGAGCGGGCTTGCCCCGCGATGGGGCCCTTACACCCCCACACAACGCCCAAGCCTGGAGTAGACTGTCCCCCCTCCCGCATTCATAAGGACGTCGTCATGCTGAAGATCTGGGGCCGCAAGAATTCGAGCAATGTGCGCAAGGCGCTGTGGATCGCCCACGAACTGGGCCTGGACTTTGAATCCATCGACGCCGGCGGCGCCTTCGGCGTGGTCAACGAACCGCACTACCGGGCCCTCAACCCCAACGGCCTGGTACCGATGCTCGAAGACGGCGACCTGGTGCTGTGGGAGTCCAACGCCATCGTCCGCTACCTGTGCGCCGAGTACGGCGAAGAGCCGGGCTGGTACCTCGACGACCCACGCCAACGTGCCCTGGCGGACAAATGGATGGACTGGACCACCTCGTCCTTCGCTACCCCGTTCCGCCCGCTGTTCTGGGGCCTGCTGCGCACCCCCGAAGACCAGCGCGACTGGGTGGCGATCAACGCCGCGCACAAGCAGTGCGCCCAGTTGCTGGCCATCGCCGACGAAACCCTGGCCAGGCAGCCGTACCTGTCCGGCGAGCAGATCGGCATGGGCGACATCCCCCTGGGCAGCTTCATTTACGCCTGGTTCGAAATGCCCATCGAACGCCCGTCCATGTACCACTTGGAAGCCTGGTACGAGCGCCTCAAGCAACGCCCGGCCTACCAGGCGGCAGTGATGACGGCCCTGACGTGACGCCACTTCGATAGTCATTATCAATAGATGTGACTGTACTTGTGCGGCCGGGCCTTGCACCATGGCCGCACTCACTGCGCCAGTGACTTTGCCTGGCGTGTCCTGAACCATTCTTGATCCGGTACGTGACCCGCTATGAGTTCCGCCCTGTCCATCCGACAGCTGACCAAGACCTACGGCAACGGCTTCCAGGCCCTCAAGGGCATCGACCTGGACGTTGCCGAAGGCGACTTCTTCGCCTTGCTGGGCCCCAATGGCGCCGGCAAGTCCACCACCATCGGCATCCTCTCCACCCTGGTGAACAAGACCAGTGGCACGGTCAATGTGTTTGGCCACGATCTGGACCGCGAGCCGGCCGCGCTCAAGCGCTGCCTGGGCGTGGTGCCCCAGGAGTTCAACTTCAACCAGTTCGAGAAGACCTTCGACATCGTCGTCACCCAAGCGGGCTACTACGGCATCCCGCCCAAGCTGGCCAAGGAGCGTGCCGAGCAGTACCTGACCCAACTGGGGCTGTGGGACAAGCGTGACGTACAGTCGCGCTCGCTGTCCGGGGGCATGAAGCGCCGCCTGATGATCGCCCGGGCGCTGATCCACGAACCGCGCCTGCTGATCCTCGACGAGCCGACCGCGGGGGTGGACATCGAGCTGCGCCGTTCGATGTGGAGCTTCCTCACCGAGCTCAACCAGAAGGGCATCACCATCATCCTCACCACCCACTACCTCGAAGAGGCCGAGCAGCTGTGCCGCAACATCGGCATCATCGATCACGGCACCATCGTCGAGAACACCAGCATGCGCCAGCTGCTGGGCAAGCTGCATGTCGAGACCTTCGTGCTCGACCTCAAGCACGACCTGCCCGCTGCGCCTGAGCTGCTGGGCTACCCGTGCCGACTGATCACCCCGCACACCCTGGAAGTGCAGGTGGAGAAGGAGATCGGCATCACCGCGCTGTTCGGCCAACTGGCGCTGAAGAACATCGAGGTGCAGAGCCTGCGCAACAAGACCAACCGACTCGAGGAGCTGTTCGTGTCCCTGGTGGAAAAAAACCTGTCGAAGGTGGCCGTATGAGTGTGGAGCTGCGCACCAACTGGGTGGCCCTGAACACCATCGTCTATCGCGAAGTGCGGCGCTTCTTGCGCATCTGGCCACAGACCCTGCTGCCGCCGGCGATCACCATGGTGCTGTACTTCGTGATCTTCGGGAACCTGATCGGCCGGCAGATCGGCGACATGGGTGGCTTCACCTACATGGAGTACATCGTGCCGGGGCTGATCATGATGTCGGTGATCACCAACTCATACGGCAACGTGGTGTCGAGCTTCTTCGGCAGCAAGTTCCAGCGCTCCATCGAAGAGCTGATGGTGTCGCCGGTGTCGCCGCACATCATCCTCGTCGGCTATGTGCTGGGCGGCGTGCTGCGTGGTTTGGCGGTGGGGGTGATCGTTACCATCCTGTCGTTGTTCTTCACCCACCTGCAGGTGCATCACCTGGGCGTGACCGTCGCGGTGGTGCTGCTGACCGCGACCATTTTCTCGCTGCTGGGCTTCGTCAACGCGGTGTTCGCGCGCAACTTCGACGATATCTCGATCATCCCGACCTTCGTGTTGACGCCGCTGACCTACCTGGGCGGGGTGTTCTACTCGATCACCCTGCTGCCGCCGTTCTGGCAGACCGTGTCGTTGGCCAACCCGGTGCTGCACATGGTCAACTCGTTCCGCTACGGCATCCTAGGGGTGTCGGACATCAGCATTGGCACCGCGATCACGTTCATGCTGGTGGCCACCGCGTTGCTCTACCTGCTGTGCATCCGCCTGCTGGTCAGCGGCCGCGGCATGCGGGCGTAGGCAGCGACACTGGCGCCGGCGCCACTGCCGGCCCACCCACCAGCGCCAGTAGAACTGGGTGGTGAAGTAGGCAAGTACGCCGAGCACCACCCCGCACACCACCGAGCCCAGCAGGAAGGGTTGCCAGATCGTCGCCAGCTGGTCGGTGACCCAGTCGACGGTGATTTCCTCGGGCAGCGTGCGCGGCGGTACCTGCATCAGCCAGGCGCCGGTCATGTAGGTGACGAAGAACACCGGCGGCATGGTCAGCGGGTTGGTCAGCCACACCAGGCTCACCGCGATGGGCAGGTTGCCGCGTACCGGGATCGCCAGGGCGGCGGCCAGCAGCATCTGCATGGGGATGGGGATCAATGCCGCGAACAGCCCGACACCCATGGCCCGTGCCACCGAGTGGCGGTTGAGGTGCCAGAGGTTGGGGTCGTGGAGCAGCTTGCCGAAAAAGCGTAACGACTTGTGTTCCCGGATGCTGGTCGGGTCCGGCATGTAGCGTTTGAACAGACGGCGCGGCATGTGGGCTCCCGGCGGGGTTGAAGGGCGTCAGTATGCCTTGATTGAACCGCAGCCTCGTTCAGAGTTTGTGACAATTGTTTAGCAGAATTTCCCTATTGATCGGCTAAGCCTCAGGGGCGTTTTTCGCTTCTGGAGCTCTATCTCATGCGCACAGGGATGCTTGCGCTCGCGCTCGGGCTGTTGAGCCTGCGCTTTCTGCCTGCTCTGCCATCGGTCGGGTGGTTGCTTGCACTGCCATTGCTGGGGCTGGTCTGCCTGCGTACGCGGGGCTGGCCGCTTGGCTGTTACTTGTTGGGGCTTTGCTGGGCGTGCTGGTCGGCGCAACAGGCACTGGATGATCGGCTGGCCGTGGCACTGGACGGGCGCACCTTGTGGCTGGAGGGGCGGGTGGTCGGCCTGCCGGCGCGCACCGGGCACGGTGTGCGCTTCGAGCTGGAGCAGGCCAGTTCGCGTCGCGCCGAGTTGCCGCGGCGCTTGCAACTGAGCTGGTACGACGGCCCCGCGTTGCGCGCCGGGGAGCGCTGGCGGCTGGCGGTCAACGTGCGCCGCCCCCATGGGTTGCTCAACCCACATGGGCCGGACCGCGAGGCAACCCTGTTGGCACGGCGCATCGGCGCCACCGGCACGGTCAAGGCCGGTGAGCGGCTGGGCGCTCCCGCCCACGACTGGCGCGACGGCATCCGCCAACGCTTGCTCGCGGTCGATGCCCATGGACGCGAGGCGGCCCTGGCGGCGCTGGTGCTGGGCGATGGCGCGGGGCTGACGCGCCAGGACTGGCAGGCCCTGCAAGCCACAGGCACGGTCCATCTGCTGGTGATTTCCGGGCAGCATATCGGGCTGCTGGCCGGGCTGGTCTATGGCGGTGTGGCCGGGCTGGCTCGCCTGGGCGTGTGGCCGCGACGTCTGCCTTGGTTGCCCTGGGCTTGCGGCCTGGCCATGGGGGCGGCGTTGCTGTACGGCTGGCTGGCGGGTTTCGGCGTGCCGGTACAGCGTGCCTGCCTGATGCTGGCGGTGGTCCTGCTGTGGCGCCTGCGTTTTCGCCAGCTGGGCTTGGGGCTGCCCTTGTTGCTGGCGCTGCTGGGGGTGTTGCTGGTCGAGCCGCTGGCCAGCCTGTTGCCGGGCTTCTGGTTGTCGTTCGCCGCCGTGGCGGTGCTGGCGCTGTGTTTTGCCGCCCGGCTGGGCGCCTGGCGGCCTTGGCAGGCCTGGACGCGGGCGCAATGGGTGATCGCCGTGGGCCTGCTGCCGGTGCTGCTGGCGCTGGGCCTGCCGATCAGCCTAACGGCGCCGCTGGCCAACCTGCTGGCGGTGCCGTGGCTGAGCCTGGCGGTGCTGCCCTTGGCTTTGCTCGGTACCGCGCTGTTGCCGCTGCCCTGGTTGGGGGAGGGGCTGCTGTGGCTGGCGGGCATTGCGCTGCACGGCCTGTTTGCCTGGCTTGCCCAGGTGGCTGCGCTGGTGCCGGCGTGGATTGCCGAGCCACTGCCGCTGTGGGCCGGGCTGCTGGTGGGGCTTGGCGCGTTGCTGGTGCTGTTGCCTCGGGGCGTACCTTTGCGTGCGCCGGGTGCGGTCCTGTTGCTGGCTCTGTGGGCGCCACGTGAGCAGGTGCCGCATGGCCAGGTTGAAGTCTGGCAGCTGGACGTTGGCCAAGGGCTGGCGGTGTTGCTGCGCACTCGCCAACACAGTTTGCTGTATGACGCCGGCCCTGCGATGGGGGAGAGCGACCTGGGCGAAAGCGTGGTGCTGCCGACCTTGCGCAGGCTCGGGGTGCGGCAGTTGGACCTGATGCTGATCAGCCATGCCCATGCCGACCATGCCGGGGGCGCCGCGGCCGTTCATCGCGGGCTGCCGGTGAAGCGGGTGCTGGCCGGCGAAGCGATGGCGTTGGCGCCAGGCTTGCACGGCCAGCCCTGCAAGCGTGGCGAGCGCTGGCAATGGGATGGTGTCGATTTCGAGCTCTGGCAGTGGCCGGCCGGGCCCAACAGCAACGAGCGTTCCTGTGTGCTGCGGGTCGAGGCCAATGGCGAGCGGCTGCTGCTGGCTGGCGACATGGAGGCCGGCGCCGAGCGGGCCTGGCTGGCCGCGACGGACGATCCGCGCATCGACTGGCTGCAGGCGCCGCACCATGGCAGCCGCACCTCGTCCAGCGAGGCGCTCATCAGGGCCATGGCCCCGCGCGGGGTGTTGATATCGCGCGGGCGGCACAATGGGTTCGGGCATCCGCATCCGCAGGTGATCGAGCGTTATCGGCGGCACCAAATGAGGGTGCATGACACGGCGCTGGAGGGGGCGTTGAGGTTGCGCCTTGGGAGCCAGGGTGAGGTGGTGGGGGAGCGTGCAGGGCGCAGGTTCTGGCGGCAGGGCGAATGACGCCATCGCGGGGCAAGTCGCATCGGCGCACCGCCGCTCCCACGGTGGACGCGCAGAAAGCGTGGGAGCGGGCTTGCCCCGCGATGGCTGATTTGCCTGACCTCCGGCAGATGAGCCCCTCGCGTGCCTATGGTAGAGTGGCGGCCTTTTTCCGAGGGGATGCTTACTGTGTGGGAATTGGTCAAGTCCGGTGGCTGGATGATGCTGCCGATCATCCTGAGTTCCATCGTTGCCATGGCAATCGTCGTCGAGCGCCTGTGGACCCTGCGCGCCAGCCGTGTCACCCCGCCGCACCTGCTGGGCCAGGTGTGGATGTGGATCAAGGACAAGCAACTCACCAGTGACAAGCTCAAGGCCCTGCGCGCCGATTCGCCGCTGGGCGAGATCCTCGCCGCGGGCCTGGCCAATTCGCGCCATGGCCGCGAGATCATGAAAGAGTGCATCGAGGAAGCCGCCTCGCGGGTCATCCACGAGCTGGAACGCTACATCAGCACCCTCGGCACCATCGCCGCCATGGCCCCGCTGCTCGGCCTGCTGGGCACGGTGCTGGGCATGATCGACATCTTCAGCGCCTTCATGGGCTCGCAGATGACCGCCAACGCCGCGGTACTCGCCGGTGGTATTTCCAAGGCGCTGGTGACCACCGCCGCCGGCCTGATGGTCGGTATCCCGGCGGTGTTCTTCCACCGTTTCCTGCTGCGCCGCATCGATGAGCTGGTGGTGGGCATGGAGCAGGAAGCGATCAAGCTGGTGGAAGTGCTGCAGGGCGACCGTGAAGTGGAAGTGGCCGGAGGCAAGGCGTGAAGTTCCGGCGCAACCGTCAGCGCGAGAACGTCGATATCAACCTGGCGTCGTTGATCGACGTGGTGTTCGTGCTGCTGCTGTTCTTCGTGGTCACCACCACCTTCACCCGCGAGACGCAACTGCGCGTCGAACTGCCCGAGGCCGCCAGTGCCGAGCAGGCGCCGGCCGACCAAGGCAAGCTGGTGGAAATCACCATCAGCGCCGAGGGTGTGTATTCGGTGAACAACCACCTGCTGCCCAAGAGCGACCTGGACACCCTGACCGAGGCGATCGAGAAGGAATCCGGCGGTGACATCACCCTGCCGCTGGCGATCAGCGCCGACGGCAAGACCCCGCACCAGGCTGTGATCACCGCAATGGATGCGGCCGGCAAGCTCGGCTTCAGCAAGTTGCGCATGACCACCGTCGAGGCTGCGCAGGGCAAGCCCTGATGGCCTTCGCCGACCGTCTGCTTGCCGCCTGGTACAACGGCCATCCAGCCCTGGCCCTGCTACGTCCGCTGGAGGCGCTGTACCGCCGGGTGGTGATGCGCAAGCGCGCGCGCTTCCTCAGTGGCGAGAGCACCAGCTACCGGGCTCCGGTACCAGTTATTGTGGTGGGCAACATCACCGTTGGCGGCACCGGCAAGACGCCGATGATCCTCTGGCTGATCGAGCACTGCCGCCAGCGTGGCCTAAAGGTCGGCGTGGTCAGCCGTGGTTATGGCGCCAAGCCGCCCGGGTACCCCTGGCGCGTCGCCGCCGACCAGGGCGCCGAACAGGCCGGCGACGAGCCGTTGCTGATCGTCCAGCGTACCGGCGTGCCGCTGATGATCGACCCCGACCGTTCCCGCGCCGTGCAGGCGCTGCTGGCCAGCGATGCGCCCGACCTGATCCTCTGCGATGATGGCATGCAGCACTATCGCCTGGCCCGTGACCTGGAGCTGGTGCTGATCGATGCCGCCCGTGGCCTGGGCAACCGCCGCTGCCTGCCCGCCGGGCCGCTGCGCGAGCCGGCCGAGCGCCTGCACGAGGCCGACGCGGTGTTGTTCAATGGTGCCGTGGCCGACCCTGACCAAGGCTTCGGGTTCTGCCTGCAGCCCACCGCGCTGATCAACCTGCGCAGCGGCGAGCGCCGCGGCCTTGACCAGTTTCCTGCGGGCCAGGCGCTGCATGCCGTGGCCGGCATCGGCAACCCGCAACGTTTCTTCAATACCCTGCAGGGGCTAAACTGGCAGCCGCTGCCGCACCCGTTCGCCGACCATGCGCCGTACAGCCGTGAGCTGCTGTCGTTCAGCCCGCCGCTGCCGCTGGTGATGACCGAGAAGGATGCGGTGAAGTGCCGGTCCTTTGCCGCCGACGACTGGTGGTACCTGGCAGTCGATGCGCAGCCTTCGGCGGCCTTCGCCGCCTGGTTCGACGCACAGCTCGACCGCCTGCTGCCCGGCCACCCCTGAGCCTTTTTCATTTTCCGGCCATTGGCCTCAAGGAAACCCCATGGACACCAAACTGCTCGATATCCTGGCCTGCCCGATCACCAAGGGCCCGCTCAAGCTCAGCGCCGACAAGACCGAGCTGATCAGCAAGGGCGCCGGCCTGGCCTACCCGATCCGCGACGGCATCCCGGTGATGCTGGAAAGCGAAGCGCGCACCCTGACCGATGAAGAGCGCCTGGACAAATGAGCCTGGACTTCACCGTGGTGATCCCCGCCCGGCTGCGCTCCACGCGCCTGCCGGGCAAGCCGCTGCTGGCGATTGCCGGCAAGCCGATGGTCCAGCATGTGTGGGAGCAGGCGCGCAAGAGCGGCGCCAAGCGTGTGGTCATCGCCACCGACGATGCCAGTATCGTCGAGGCCTGCCAGGCGTTCGGCGCCGAGGTGCTGCTGACCCGCGCCGACCACGAGTCGGGCACCGATCGCCTGGCCGAAGTAGCCGCCCAGCTTGGGCTGGCGGCCGATGCCATCGTGGTCAACGTGCAAGGTGACGAGCCGCTGATCCCGCCGGTGATCATCGACCAGGTGGCGGCCAACCTCGCCGCGCACCCCGAGGCCGGCATCGCGACTTTGGCCGAGCCGATCCACGAACCGGAAACCGTGTTCAATCCCAACGCGGTCAAGGTCACCAGCGACAAGAACGGCCTGGCGCTGACCTTCAGCCGTGCACCCTTGCCCTGGGCCCGCGATGCCTTTGCCAAGGCGCGTGACGTGCTGCCCGAGGCTGTGCCGTACCGTCGCCATATCGGCATGTACGCCTACCGCGTGGGCTTCCTGCAGGACTTCGTCGGTTGGGGTCCATGCTGGCTCGAGCAGACCGAGGCGTTGGAGCAGCTGCGTGCACTGTGGCATGGCGTGCGCATCCACGTCGCCGATGCCATCGAGGCCCCGGCGGTGGGCGTCGACACCCCTGAAGACCTGGAGCGCGTGCGGCGCTTGCTGGAGGCCTGATGCGCGTCTTGTTCGTCTGCCTCGGCAATATCTGCCGTTCGCCCACTGCCGAAGGCGTGTTGCGCCACCAGCTGGAGGCCGCCGGCCTGGCTGATCAGGTGCAGGTGGCGTCTGCCGGCACCGGTGACTGGCATGTGGGCAAGGCCCCCGACAGCCGTACCTGCAAGGCCGCGCTGGCGCGTGGCTACGACCTGTCGCGTCAGCGCGCCCAGCAGGTCAAGGCGGCGCATTTCGGTGAGTACGACCTGATCCTGGCCATGGACAACAGCAACCTGGCCAACCTCAAGGCACTGCGCCCGCACAACGCCAAGGGCGAGCTGGACCTGTTCCTGCGCCGCTACGGCGCGGCGCTTGATGAAGTGCCCGACCCCTATTACGGCGGTGCCGAAGGTTTCGAGCAGGTCCTGGACCTGATCGAGGCGGCCTGCCGCGAGCTGGTGGTGGAAATCAAGGGGCGGTTATGACGGCGGCGTGGCAGCAACAGGTATCGCTCAAGCCCTACAACACCTTCGGCATCGATGTGCGTGCGCGTTATTTCACCCAGGCCCATGACGATGACGAAGCCCGTCAGGCCCTGGCCGAGGCCGCCGCGCGGCAGGTGCCGGTGCTGGTGATCGGCGGTGGCAGCAACCTGCTGCTGACCCGCGACATCGACGCCCTGGTACTGCACATGGCCAGCCGTGGCCGGCGCCTGCTCAGCGATGACGGCGAGCGGGTGGTGGTGGAGGCCGAGGCCGGTGAGCCCTGGCATCCCTTCGTGCAGTGGACCCTCGCGCAAGGCCTGAGCGGGCTGGAGAACCTCAGCCTGATCCCTGGCACCGTAGGGGCCGCGCCGATGCAGAACGTCGGCGCCTATGGGGTCGAGATCAAGGACGTTTTCGTCGGCCTGACCGCACTCGACCGAGATACCGGCGAGCTGCGCGATTTCACCTTGCAGGAATGCGCGTTCGGCTACCGTGACAGCCTGTTCAAGCGCAACCCCGGGCGTTGGTTGATCCTGCGCGTACGTTTTGCCCTTGACCGGACATTGCGGGCTCACCTGGATTACGGCCCGGTGCGTCAGCGTTTGACCGAGCAGGGCGTCGGGCAGCCGACTGCGCAGGCCATCAGTGATGCGATCTGCAGCATTCGCCAGGAGAAACTGCCGGACCCGGCCGAGCTGGGCAATGCTGGGAGCTTCTTCAAGAACCCTGTGGTGTCGGCAGCGCTGGCCGAGCAGATTCGCAGTGCTTACCCGACCGTGGTGGCTTATCCGCAGGCCGATGGCCGGGTGAAGCTGGCGGCGGGTTGGTTGATCGAGCAGGCCGGGTGGAAGGGCCATCGTGATGGCGATGCTGGTGTGCATCGCTTGCAGTCGTTGGTGCTGGTGAACTATGGCCAGGCGAGCGGGGCGCAGTTGCATGCGCTGGCGCAGAAGATCCAGGCGGATATCCTCGAGCGGTTCGGGGTGGCGCTGGAGATGGAGCCTAACCTGTACTGACGCAATCGCGGGGCAAGCCCGCTCCCACGCAAACACCAGCAGAAATGGCGTGGGAGCGGGCTTGCCCCGCGATCACCGGCGAAGCCGGTGCCAAATTTTCCCGGCAATGAAAAAGCCCCGCCAGTTCGCACTGGCGGGGCTTTTTCATTCAGCGACCGGAATCAACCGTGATGAGGCTTGTGCTCGTCTTCGGTGGTTTCCAGGGCTGGGGCGGCCTGGGCGGCAGCCAGGGCAGCAGCGGCTGCTTCGGCTTCGCGCTTGCGGCGGCGCACTTCACGCGGGTCGTTCGGCGCGCGGCCGTTCGGCAGCATGACAGGGGCCGGCTCGACCGGGGCTTCGACTTCGGCAGGTGCCTGCTCGGCAACCACTGGAGCCGGTTCGGCAACTGGCGCTTCGACCACTTCAGCTTGTGCTTCAACAACCGGGGCTTCGACGGCCGGAGTCGCTTCGAAGGCAGCAGGAGCCTGAACTTCAGCCACTTCGGCGACCTGCGCTGGTGCGATCTCGGCGGCTTCCACTGCTGGAGCCTTGACGACCGGTTCAGCTTCGATCACGACAGCCACCTGCTCGGCAACCGCTTCTTCGATCACTGGCTGTGGTGCCACTTCAACAGCGGGCTCGAAGCTTGGCTCGGCGGCAACGACGGGCTCGCTGACCGGCTGCTCGACCACTGGCGCGATGGCGATGGCTTCGGCTTGCTCGGCAACCTGGGCCACTTCGCTGCTTTCAACCTGGGCTTCGGCGACAATGGCGCTGGCGCGTTCGGCCTGCTGGTTGGCCTGGGCTTCGGCGTCGGCGCTGATGTTGCTGGTGGCGACGGCGGCGGTGACCGCGATGCCGGCGGCCAGTTCGGCGCCCAGGGCGGTGGCCTGGTGCTGTTGTGGCTGCTGTTCTTCGCCGGCTTCGTCGTCGCCGCCTTCGATCAGCTCGCCATCGGCGTTGCGCTGACGTTCACGACGGTTGCTGCGACGGCGCTGGCCGCGGGAGCGGCGGCGCGGACGCTCGCCATCGGTGCCTTCCTGCTCGTCCTGCAGCAGCTCTTCGTTCGGCAGTTGCTCCTCGTTGAGCTCGGCAGCCTGTTCAGCAACCTGCTCGTCAGGGCGCGGCTGGCGCTCTTCACGCGGTGGGCGTGGTTGGCGCTCTTCGCGAGGTGCACGCTCTTCGCGTGGGGCACGTTCTTCACGCGGTGCACGCTCTTCGCGTGGTGCGCGTTCTTCACGTGGAGCACGCTCTTCACGCGGTGCGCGTTCTTCGCGTGGAGCACGCTCTTCACGGGCTACGCGTTCTTCACGCGGTGCACGTTCTTCGCGAGGCTGGCGCTCTTCACGGGCGGCCGGTGCGACGTCCAGTGGCTCGCGCAGTTCGCGTACGCGTTCTTCACGGTTGCCACGGCGGTCTTCGCGCGGCTGGCGTGGTGCGCGTTCTTCACGCGGCGCACGCTCTTCACGTGGGGCGCGCTCTTCGCGAGGGGCACGCTCTTCGCGTGGCTGGCGCTCTTCGCGCGGGGCACGCTCGGCGCGCTCTTCACGCGGCTTGCGCTCTTCGTCGCGACGGCCATTGCGGTTGCGGCTCTGCTGGCGACCGTTGCGGCGCTCCTCGTTGCGCGGGGTGCGCTCGGTGGCAGGCTTCTCGGTGGTGGCAACCGGGGCGGCGACAGGCTCTTCCTTGCCGGCGAACAGGCTGACCAGCGACTTCACCAGGCCTTTGAACAGGCTGGGCTCTGGCGTGCTAGGGGCAGCAGCGGCTGCCGGAGCTGCGGCAGGCTGCGCTTCTTCCGTGCTTGGCACGGGGGCGTTGGCGCGGGCTGGAGCGGTCTTGACCGCGGCTTCCTGGCGAACCAGGGTGCGGGTGGCGGTCGGTTGCGGCGCTTCTTCGGTTTCGGAAGCTGCGATCTCGTAGCTGGACTGGTTGTTCAGCACTTCCGGGTTGTCGTCGCGCAGGCGCTGGACTTCGAAGTGCGGCGTTTCCAGGTGATCGTTCGGCAGAATGATGATGCGCGCGCGAGTGCGCAGTTCGATCTTGGTGATCGAGTTGCGTTTCTCGTTGAGCAGGAAGGCGGCGACCGGGATCGGTACCTGGGCACGTACCTCGGCGGTACGGTCTTTCAGGGCTTCTTCTTCGATCAGGCGCAGGATGGCCAGCGACAGCGACTCGACGTCACGGATGATGCCGGTGCCGGAGCAGCGTGGGCAAACGATGCCGCTGCTTTCACCCAGCGATGGGCGCAGGCGCTGACGGGACATTTCCAGCAGGCCGAAACGCGAGATACGGCCAACCTGCACGCGGGCGCGGTCGGCTTCCAGGCATTCACGCACGCGCTCTTCGACGGCGCGCTGGTTCTTGGCCGGGGTCATGTCGATGAAGTCGATGACGATCAGGCCGCCGATGTCACGCAGGCGCAGCTGGCGGGCGATTTCTTCGGCCGCTTCCAGGTTGGTCTGCAGGGCGGTTTCTTCGATGTCGCTGCCTTTGGTGGCGCGCGCCGAGTTGATGTCGATGGACACCAGGGCCTCGGTCGGGTCGATGACGATCGAGCCGCCGGACGGCAGGTCGACAACGCGCTGGAAGGCGGTTTCGATCTGGCTTTCGATCTGGAAGCGGTTGAACAGCGGGACGCTGTCTTCGTACAGCTTGACCTTGCTGGCGTACTGCGGCATCACCTGGCGGATGAAGGTCAGGGCTTCTTCCTGGGCATCGATGCTGTCGATCAGCACTTCGCCGATGTCCTGGCGCAGGTAGTCGCGGATCGCGCGGATGATGACGTTGCTTTCCTGGTAGATCAGGAACGGCGCGGAGCGGTCCAGCGAGGCTTCCTTGATGGCGGTCCACAGCTGCAGCAGGTAGTCGAGGTCCCACTGCATTTCTTCGCTGCTGCGGCCAAGGCCGGCGGTGCGCACGATCAGGCCCATGTCGCCTGGAACGGTCAGGCCGTTGAGGGCTTCACGCAGTTCGTTGCGCTCTTCGCCTTCGATGCGGCGGGAGATGCCGCCGGCGCGTGGGTTGTTGGGCATCAGCACCAGGTAGCGGCCAGCCAGGCTGATGAAGGTGGTCAGGGCGGCGCCTTTGTTGCCGCGCTCTTCCTTCTCGACCTGGACGATGACTTCCTGGCCTTCGCTCAGTACTTCCTTGATGTTGACCCGGCCTTCGGGGGTCTTCTTGAAGTATTCGCGGGAGATTTCCTTGAGTGGCAGGAAGCCGTGACGTTCGGAGCCGAAGTCTACGAAGGCGGCTTCGAGGCTTGGCTCGATACGGGTGATCTTGCCTTTGTAGATGTTGGCCTTTTTCTGCTCGCGCGCGCCGGACTCGATGTCCAGGTCGTAGAGGCGTTGGCCGTCTACCAGGGCTACACGCAACTCTTCGGGTTGAGTTGCGTTAATCAGCATTCTTTTCATGTTGTACCGTCGGTTTCCGGGCTGCCGGAAACGGCGTTCGGCACACACGACGTATCGGGGTCGGTGCCAAGGTGCGCAAAGGGTGGCGGGCCACCCCCGTGTCGAGCAACGTTCGGCACCAGCCGGTTGCCCAGCCTGCCGTTGTCGCGACGACGCGTCCTGTTCGCTGTGGTGTCAACGAGCCCCTTGGGTGTTCGAATCGACGTTCATCGATAGCCGAATCAACCAGACAGGCCTCGTGCACTCATGACAGGAGGAGGAATCAACCGTCAGCCGTGGACGCCGCTAGAGCGTCTGTTCAGGACCTTATCCGCTCATCGCCCGTTCAGTGGGGCGGTGGCCGGACGCGGTGCTACACGGTCCGAGGGCTGTGCATCTCCACCCTGCACGTATCCCTGATAATTCGGGTGCTGCCGCGCGCTGAATCCGCAACGGGTTGCATTTTTCGCCAGCGCGGGTACCGCGCTGGCGCCATTCATGTCCAAGGCAGGTATTTCCGAAGCATTCGCCGGGCGTTGCGTGGAAGCGACTGGCGGGCAGAGGTGCGGCGAAAAAGGTTCGGTAAGCAGGTGGAGCACCGCGCTTGTCGTTTTTCTTCGGTCTTCTCTACACAGCGCTGGTGGCGATTCCAGGCATTTGTTTAAACTGGCGAAAACCCCGTAGGACGGCCTCGCGTCCTGGAGAATTGCGAAGGTCAGGAACCGGCGTAGAGCCTGGTATCACTGGCCTGCCGCTTTTGGCGGCGTTCGCGACTATAGCAGTTATGATTAAGTGCTTCAATTCCATAAAAAATTGTTATGATCCCGCCATGACGACCAATACCCCTCCGACTTCCGGCGTACAGCTGATCGAAGTCGCGCCGGAGCTTGCCGGCCAACGCATCGACAATTTCCTCATCACGGCCCTCAAGGGCGTGCCCAAGACCTTGGTCTACCGCATCCTGCGCAAGGGTGAGGTGCGGGTCAACAAAGGGCGGATCAAGCCGGAATACAAGCTGCAGGCTGGCGATATCGTCCGCGTGCCGCCTGTGCGCCTGCCTGAGCGCGACGAGCCGGCGCCTGTGGCCCAAGGGCTGCTGCAGCGCCTGGAAGCCGCCATCGTCTACGAAGACAAGGCGCTGATCGTGATGAACAAGCCATCCGGCATTGCCGTGCATGGCGGCAGTGGTTTGAGTTTCGGGGTGATCGAGGCGCTGCGCCAGTTGCGCCCTGACGCCAAGGAGCTGGAGCTGGTGCATCGCCTGGATCGCGACACTTCCGGCCTGCTGATGATCGCCAAGAAGCGCAGCATGCTGCGCCACCTGCATGCCGCCCTGCGCGGCGATGGCGTGGACAAGCGCTACATGGCGCTGGTGCGCGGCCATTGGCCGACCGCCAAGAAGCAGGTCAGCGCGCCGTTGCTCAAGAGCAATCTGCGCTCGGGCGAGCGCATGGTCGAGGTGAATGACGAAGGCAAGGAGGCGTTGACCATGTTCCGTGTGCTGCGCCGTTTCGGCGAATTCGCCACCATCGTCGAGGCTCGGCCGATTACCGGTCGCACCCACCAGATTCGCGTGCACACCCTGCATGCCGGGCACATGATCGCCGGGGACAGCAAGTACGGCGATGAAGATTTCAGTCGCGAGATCCGTGAGCTGGGCGGCAAGCGCCTGTTCCTGCACGCCTATCAACTCACGGTGCCGCTGCCTGACGGTGGTGAGCTCAAGCTCGAGGCGCCGGTGGACGAAGTGTGGGCCAAGACCGTGGAGCGCCTGAGCGCGACCTGACCTATGACCAAGCGTTATGAGCTGCTGATCTTCGACTGGGACGGCACCTTGGCCGACTCCATCGGGCGCATCGTCGAGGCCATGAATGTGGCGGCCGGGCGCGCCGGTGAAGCGCCCAGCAGTGATGAGGCCATCAAGGGCATCATCGGCCTGGCATTGGACGAGGCGATCGCCACGCTGTATCCGCACCTGGATATCGTGCAGGTACAAGCTTTTCGTCAGCATTACGCCGATGTCTACATGGCGCTGGATCAGCAGCCTTCGCCGCTGTTCGAGGGGGTGGTCGAATCCCTCGAGGCATTCCGTGCCGAGGGCTATCGCCTGGCGGTGGCCACCGGCAAGGCGCGTCGCGGCCTGGATCGGGTGCTCAAGGCCAACGGCTGGGAGAGCTACTTCGATATCACTCGCGGCGCCGACGAGACCCGAGGCAAGCCGCACCCGTTGATGCTCGAAGAGATCCTCGCCCATTGTCAGGTCGAGCCCGGGCGGGCGCTGATGGTCGGCGATTCGGCATTCGACCTGCAGATGGCCAGCAATGCGGGCATGCACTCGGTGGCGGTCGGCTATGGCGCGATGCCGCTGCAGGCCCTGGCCGAGTTCGGGCCGCAAGTGTGCATCGAGCATTTCTCTCAATTGCGCGAATGGCTGGCGAATGGCGCGCAACTCAATTTCCAGGGTAGGTGAGCATGACTGACGAGTGGAAGGCCCCCGAGTCCGAAGACAACGAAGAACGCAAGAGCTGGAAGCTGCTGGAGAAGACGCTGCTGGCGGGCGTCCAGGAGCAGCGTCGGGCGCGGCGTTGGGGCATCTTTTTCAAGTTGCTGACCTTCGTCTACCTGTTCGGCATGTTGGTCCTGTTCACGCCGCTGCTGGATGTGGACAAGGCCGCGTCACGCGGTGCCAGCCATACGGCGCTGGTCGAGGTGCGCGGGATGATCGCCGATCAGGAGCCGGCCAGCGCCGACAATATCGTCAAGAGCCTGCGTGAGGCGTTCAAGGACGCGAAAACCAAGGGTGTGGTGCTGCGTATCAACAGTCCGGGCGGCAGCCCGGTGCAGTCGGGCTACATCTATGACGAAATTCGCCGCCTGCGCGCCGAATACCCGGCCATCAAGCTGTATGCGGTGATTACCGATCTGGGTGCCTCCGGCGCTTATTACATCGCCAGTGCCGCTGATGAAATCTATGCCGACAAGGCCAGCCTCGTTGGCTCCATTGGCGTGACGGCCGCCGGTTATGGCTTCGTCGGCACCATGGACAAGCTGGGCGTTGAGCGTCGCACCTACACCGCGGGTGAGCACAAGGCCTTCCTTGATCCGTTCTCGCCGCAGAAGCCGGAAGAGACCGCGTTCTGGCAGGGGGTGCTGGATACCACGCATCGCCAGTTCATCGCCATGGTCAAGCAGGGGCGGGGCGAGCGCCTGAAGGACAAGGATCATCCTGAGTTGTTCAGTGGTTTGATCTGGTCTGGCGAGCAGGCCAAGGAGCTGGGCCTGGTGGATGGCTTGGGCAGTGCCAGCTATGTGGCTCGCGAAATCATTGGCGAGCAGGAGTTGGTGGATTTCACAGTGCAAGAGTCGCCGTTCGATCGTTTCTCCAAGCGTATCGGTGCCAGTGTGGCCGAGCGGTTGGCCCTGTACATGGGCTTCCAGGGGCCTTCGTTGCGTTGAGCTGAAATCGGCGTGACATTCATCGCGGGGCAAGCCCGCTCCCACGGATTATCCTGTGGGGGCGGGCTTGCCCCTCGATGCGTTCTCAAGGCACCTGCACGCCTTCCTTGTGCAGCATATCCACCAAACGAATCAGCGGCAGCCCGATCAGGCTCGTGGCGTCGCAGCCGTGGGTGCTCTGGAACAGGCTCACCCCCAACCCCTCCGCTTTGAAGCTGCCCGCGCAATCCAGTGGCTGCTCGGCCTGCACGTAACGCTCCACACGCTCCCGATCCAGCTCGCGCATGGTCACCGTGAACGGCACGCAATCGACCTGGCACTGGCCGGTGGCGCTGTTGAGCAGTGCCAGGCCGGTGAGGAAGGTGACCTGCTTGCCGCTCGCTTCCAGCAGTTGCTCGCAGGCGCGTTCGAAGGTGTGAGGTTTGCCGAGAATCTGCTCGCCGAGCACCGCCATCTGGTCGGAGCCGATGATCAGGTGGCCTGGGTGGCGGCCCGCGAGCGCTTCGGCTTTTTGCCGGGCCAGGCGACGAACCAGTTCGACGGCGGGCTCATCGGCCAGCCGCTGCTCGTCTAGATCGGGGCTTGCCCAGCTGAAGGGCAGGCGCAGGCGGGAGAGCAGTTCGCGCCGGTAGGGGGAGCTGGAAGCCAGTAACAGAGGAAGCATGATAGACTCCTGGTCAATTGCCCCGAATTCTAACATGCGAGATGTGCCGAATTTCCTTTGACAGGGAGGGGGTGCATCCCTAGAATGCTGCGCCTATGTTGAATGACCCGATTCCACCTCACGTTGACCCGCGCAAATTAGCCGATCGAGGCGTAACCCTGAGTGGTTCGCTGCAACTCGCTGATTTGGAAAGACTCTGCGACCCGCTTTCCGACACTGTCGGTATGGTGCAGGCGAAGTTCGATTTTGAACGAGACGAACAGAAAGTTGTGGTTATCCACAGCGAGCTGGACGTCGAAGTCAAAATGGTTTGCCAGCGTTGTCTTGAGCTGGTCACCCTTCCAATCCACAGCGAATCTACTTACGCCGTGGTGAAGGAGGGTGCGAATACCCAGTCGTTGCCGAAAGGCTATGACGTGCTGGAACTGGGCGAAGATCCTTTGGATCTGCAGGCCTTGATCGAGGAAGAGCTGCTGCTTGCCCTGCCGATCGTGCCTGCTCATCATCCGGAAGAATGCCAGCAGCCGGCGGGCGCAGATGAGCCCGAACCGAGCAAGGACGAGGTAACGCGGTCCAACCCGTTCAGTGTATTGGCGCAGTTAAAGCGTGACCCAAACGTTTAGGAGTTAATCAATTATGGCTGTTCAGCAGAACAAAAAATCCCGCTCTGCCCGTGACATGCGCCGTTCGCACGACGCCCTGTCGGAAAACGCCCTGTCGGTAGAGAAGAGCACCGGTGAAGTACACCTGCGTCACCACGTTTCGCCAGAAGGCGTATACCGTGGTCGCAAAGTGATCGACAAGGGCGCTGACGAGTAATCCTTGTCCGCTCAGATCATCGCGATCGACGCAATGGGCGGGGACTTCGGTCCCCGCAGCATTGTCCAGGCTAGCCTAGCCTGCCTTTCGGCTACTCCCTCGCTGCACCTGACCCTCGTCGGTCAACCCTCCCTTCTTGAAGAGCTTGTCAGCGGCCAATCGGCTGCGGATCGCGCGCGCCTGCAGATTGTTGCGGCCAGTGAAGTGGTGGGCATGGACGAGCGGCCGTCGCAGGCGTTGCGCGGCAAGCCCGACTCGTCGATGCGCATCGCCCTCGAACTGGTGCGGGACGGCAAGGCCCAGGCCTGCGTCAGTGCCGGCAATACCGGCGCGCTAATGGCGTTGTCGCGTTTCGTGCTCAAGACCTTGCCCGGTATCGATCGCCCGGCGATGGTGGCGGCGATCCCGACCCAGGCGGGCTACTGTCAGTTGCTCGACCTGGGTGCCAATGTCGACTGCAGTGCCGAAAACCTCTACCAATTTGCGGTGATGGGCTCGGTGGCTGCCCAGGCGCTTGGAGTTCATCGCCCGCGGGTGGCGCTGCTCAATATCGGCACCGAAGACATCAAGGGCAACCAGCAGGTCAAGCTGGCCGCCAGCTTGTTGCAGAACGCACGTGGCCTGAACTACATCGGCTTTGTCGAGGGTGACGGCCTGTACCGCGGCGAGGCGGACGTAGTGGTGTGCGACGGTTTTGTCGGCAACATCCTGCTCAAGTCCAGCGAAGGCCTGGCGACCATGATCGCTGCGCGAATCGAGGCGTTGTTCCGTGGTGGCGTGCTGGCGCGGGCTGCCGGGGCCATGGCCATGCCATTGCTCAAGCGCCTGCAGGCCGACCTGGCGCCGGCGCGGCACAATGGCGCAAGCTTCCTCGGGCTCCAGGGTATCGTCATCAAGAGCCATGGTTCGGCGGGTGTGCAGGGTTTCCAGAGCGCCATCCAGCGTGCGCTGATCGAGATCCAGGAAAACCTGCCGCAGCGCCTGCACGGGCGCCTCGAAGACCTGTTGCCCTGAGTGCGCGGGGGCGAGCTTGCCTCGCAATGAGGACGTGACTGGAAAAACAAAGACTTTGGGCATATCGCCCATGAAGTGCTTAAATGTGACCGCTTGGTCCGCTGCTCCATCCAAGCTTTCAGATTTCGCGCTCGGCCTGTGGCCCGGCGCACCCTATCCGACGACAAGATCATAAGGGCTTGTTCAATGTCTGCATCCCTCGCATTCGTCTTTCCCGGTCAAGGTTCCCAATCGCTGGGCATGCTCGCCGAGCTCGGCGCTGAAAAGCCGGTAATCGTCGAAACCTTCAAGGAAGCTTCCGAGGCTCTGGGCTACGACCTGTGGAAGCTGGTCCAGGAAGGTCCGGAAGAACAACTCAACCAAACCGACAAGACTCAGCCGGCCATCCTGACCGCCTCCATCGCCCTGTGGCGTCTGTGGCTGGAAGAGGGCGGCGCGCAGCCGGCCTTCGTTTCGGGTCACAGCCTGGGTGAGTACAGCGCCCTGGTCGCTGCCGGCAGCCTGTCGCTCAAGGACGCCGTTCGCCTGGTCGAGCGCCGTGGCCAGCTGATGCAGGAAGCCGTGCCGGCCGGTCATGGCGCCATGGCTGCCATCCTGGGCCTGGACGATGCTGTCGTGGTCGATCTCTGCGCCAAGGCCGCTGAAGATGAAGTGGTCAGTGCGGTGAACTTCAACTCGCCGGGCCAGGTGGTGATTGCCGGTAACAAGGCTGCGGTCGATCGCGCCATGGCGCTGTGCAAAGAGGCCGGCGCCAAGCGTGCCCTGCCGCTGGCGGTCAGCGTGCCGTCGCACTGTGCGCTGATGAAGCCCGCTGCCGAGCGCTTCGCCGAGTTCGTCAACGCCATCGACTGGAAGGCCCCGCAGATTCCGGTTGTGCAGAACGTCACCGCCGCCATCGCCGCCGACCTCGATGTACTCAAGCAGGACCTGCTGGCACAGCTGTACCAGCCTGTGCGCTGGGTCGAATGCGTGCAGGCCTTGGCCGAGCGCGGCGCCGTGAACCTGGTCGAGTGCGGCCCGGGCAAGGTGCTGGCTGGTCTGAACAAGCGTTGCGCCGACGGTGTGACCACCTACAACCTCAATACCCCTGACGCCGTCGCCGCCACCCGTGCGGCGCTGGCCTGAATCTGGAGACGCTTGCATGAGCCTGCAAGGTAAAGTTGCACTGGTTACCGGCGCCAGCCGTGGCATTGGCCAGGCCATCGCCCTTGAGCTTGGCCGCCAGGGCGCCATCGTCATCGGCACCGCCACTTCGGCCTCCGGTGCCGAGCGCATCGCCGCCACCCTCAAGGAGCACGGTGTTGCCGGTACCGGCATGGAACTGAACGTGACCAACGCAGAGTCCGTGAATGCGGTGCTGAACGCCATCGGCGAGCAGTTCGGCGCCCCGGCGATCCTGGTCAACAACGCTGGCATCACCCGCGACAACCTCATGCTGCGCATGAAGGACGACGAGTGGTTCGACGTGATCGACACCAATCTCAACAGCCTCTACCGTCTGTCCAAGGGCGTACTGCGCGGCATGACCAAGGCCCGTTGGGGTCGTATCATCAGCATCGGCTCGGTCGTCGGTGCCATGGGTAACGCAGGGCAGGCCAACTATGCGGCCGCCAAGGCCGGCCTGGAAGGCTTCAGCCGCGCACTGGCCCGTGAAGTGGGTTCGCGTGGCATCACCGTCAACTCGGTCACCCCGGGCTTCATCGACACCGACATGACCCGTGAGCTGCCGGAAGCACAGCGCGAAGCCCTGCAGAAAGAAATTCCGCTGGGCCGCCTGGGGCAGGCCGACGAAATCGCGAAGGTGGTTTCGTTCCTGGCCTCCGACGGCGCGGCCTATGTCACTGGCGCCACCGTGCCGGTGAACGGCGGGATGTACATGTAAAAACTGCAACGCGATGTGACGGATTGCTTCAAAAAAGAGTCATACTCCGAGCTTAAAATCCGTTATAAAGCTGCAACCAGATTCCGGGCAGAGGGTTGGGTGACTTAGCTGAAGGCGTGTTCCGCTTGAAAAGCAGGCGTCTTTCTATAAACTTGGTCACCGGCCAGCTGCCTGACATATGTCCATTAGGAGTGAAAACTAGGTATGAGCACCATCGAAGAACGCGTCAAGAAAATCGTCGCCGAGCAACTGGGCGTCAAGGAAGATGAAGTCAAAAACGAATCTTCCTTCGTTGAAGACCTGGGTGCCGACTCGCTTGACACCGTTGAGCTGGTGATGGCTCTGGAAGAGGAATTCGAGACCGAAATCCCTGACGAAGAAGCCGAGAAGATCACTACCGTTCAAGCTGCCATCGACTACGTCAACGCCCACCAGGGTTAAGACGTTCTAGTCGACGCTTCTTGTCGGGGAAAACCGCACTGCCTTCGCTGGCGTGCGGTTTTTTCTTTGCAAGGCGCCAGTGTCGAGCCGCGAGCTTTCAGAGCTTGTTGCCATTTCATTCCATTGCCTTGAATGCAATGGCAAGAAACTCTGTTATTTGAAAAGGAGAGTACTGTGTCGCGTAGACGCGTCGTGGTCACCGGTATGGGTATGCTGTCGCCACTGGGTACCGATGTACCGAGCACCTGGCAGGGCATTCTGGCTGGCCGCAGTGGCATTGGTCCGATCGAACACACGGATCTGTCTGCCTACTCCACCCGTTTTGGCGGCTCGGTGAAGGGCTTCGAGGTCGAGCAGTACCTGTCGGCCAAGGAAGCTCGCAAACTCGACCTGTTCATTCAATACGGCCTGGCAGCCGGTTTCCAGGCGGTGCGCAATGCCGGCCTGGAGGTCACCGATGCCAACCGTGAGCGCATTGGCGTGGCCATGGGCTCGGGGATCGGCGGCCTGACCAACATCGAAGAAACCAGCCGAACCCTGCACGAGCAGGGCCCGCGCCGCATTTCGCCGTTCTTCGTGCCGGGCTCGATCATCAACATGATCTCGGGCTTCCTGTCGATCCACCTGGGCCTGCAGGGGCCGAACTACGCGATCGCCACCGCCTGCACCACGGGCACCCATTGCATCGGCATGGCCGCGCGCAATATCGCCTACGGTGAAGCGGACGTGATGATTGCCGGCGGTGCCGAAATGGCCGCCTGTGGCCTGGGCATGGGTGGCTTCGGGGCCTCGCGCGCGCTATCGACCCGCAACGATGAACCGACCCGCGCCAGCCGTCCGTGGGACAAGGGCCGTGATGGTTTCGTGCTGTCCGACGGTGCCGGTGCCCTGGTGCTCGAAGAGCTGGAGCACGCCAAGGCGCGTGGTGCAACCATCTATGCCGAGCTGGTCGGCTTTGGCATGAGCGGCGACGCCTACCACATGACCTCGCCACCCGACTCGGGTGAAGGTGCTGCGCGCTGCATGGCCAACGCCTTGCGCGATGCGGGCATCGAGCCGCAAGCGGTCAGCTACATCAATGCCCACGGCACGTCGACCCCTGCTGGCGATATCGCCGAGGTGGCGGCGATCAAGCGTGTGTTCGGCGAGCATGCCTACAAGCTGGCCGTCAGCTCGACCAAGTCGATGACCGGCCACCTGCTGGGTGCCGCTGGTGCGGTAGAGGCGATCTTCAGCGTGCTGGCAATCAACAGCCAGATGGCGCCGCCGACCATCAACCTGGACGAGCCGGACGAAGGTTGTGACCTGGACTTCGTGCCACACCAGGCGCGTAGCATGCCGATCGACGTGGTGCTGTCCAACTCGTTCGGCTTCGGCGGGACCAACGGTTCGCTGGTGTTCCGCCGGTTCGCCGACTGATGCACTGCTGGATCGATGGCCAGGAAGCGACTGCGGTCAATCTGCACAATCGCGGCCTGGCCTACGGTGATGGTCTGTTCGAGACCATTGCCGTGCATGGCGGCAAGCCCAGCCTGCTGACCCGACATCTCGACCGCCTGGCACTGGGTTGCCAGCGCCTGGCGATCGACGTTGACCTGATGCTGCTTCGCAACGAACTGTTGCAATTCGCTCAGTTGCTGGGGGAGGGCGTCGCCAAGCTGATCCTCACCCGTGGCGACAGCCAGCGCGGTTATGCCCCGGCGCCCGGTGCCCAGGCGCGACGCATTCTTCAGGGCAGCCCTTTGCCCGTCTATCCCGCACAGCACGCCGAACTGGGTGTGCGGCTGTTTCCCTGCCAGACACGGCTGGCGGAACAACCGCTGCTGGCCGGACTCAAACACCTCAACCGCCTGGAGCAGGTGCTGGCCCGTGCCGAATGGCAGGACAGTGCCTATGCCGAAGGCTTGATGCGCGACAGCCAAGGGCGAGTGATCGAAGGGGTGTACAGCAACCTGTTCCTGGTGCGTGGCAAGGTGCTGATGACCGCTGACCTGAGCCGTTGTGGCGTGGCTGGCGTGATGCGTGGCGCATTGCTCGAACAGGCGCCGTTGTCGGGGCTTGCCGCCTTGGTGCGCGACCTGACGCTGGAAGACCTGCAGCAGGCCGACGAGGTGTTTGTCTGCAACAGTGTCTACGGGATCTGGCCCGTGCGTGAATTCGCTGCACTGAACTGGCCGGCAGGCCCACTCACCCGTAAACTGCAGGCCGTTGCCCGTACGTTACTGGATACCTGATTCGTGAGACGCAAATTCCTGCTGCTGCTGGAAATGGGTTTGATCCTCGCCGGCCTGGCATTGGGCTGGGCTGCCTGGAAGATCAACTCGGTCCTGGAGCAGCCCCTGCAAGTGGCACAGGAGCGCCTGCTCGATGTGCCTGGCGGCACCACGCCCAATCGCATGTTCTACCGCATGGAAGGCGAGGGGCTGCTCGACGATGCGCTCTGGCTGCGCCTTTACTGGCGCTTCAACATGGCCGGCACTCCGTTGCATACCGGTGAATACCGCCTGACCCCCGGCATGACCGTGGGGCAGTTGTTCGATGCCTGGCAGCGCGGCGATGTGGTGCAGTACAACCTCACCCTGGTCGAGGGCTGGACCTTCCGCCAGGTGCGTGCCGCTGTGGCCAGGCACGAAAAGATCAAGCACACCCTCGATGACCTGAGCGACGCGCAGGTGATGGACAAGCTCGGTCACACCGGCGTCTTCCCCGAGGGCCGATTCTTCCCAGATACGTACCGCTTCGTGCGCGGCATGACCGATGTCGAACTGTTGCAGCAGGCCTACATGCGCCTGGACGAAGTGCTGGCCAAGGAGTGGGCTGAGCGCACTACCGACCTGCCGTATCGCGACCCTTACCAGGCGCTGATCATGGCCTCGCTGGTGGAGAAGGAAACCGGCATTCCGCAGGAGCGTAACCAGATCGCCGGGGTGTTCGTGCGCCGGCTGCGCCTGGGGATGATGCTGCAGACCGACCCAACCGTGATCTACGGCATGGGCGAGCGCTACAACGGCAAGATCACCCGGGCTGACCTGCGCGAACCGACGCCTTACAACACCTACACCATCAGCGGCCTGCCGCCGACCCCGATCGCCATGGTCGGCCGCGAGGCGATCCATGCCGCGCTCAACCCCAGCGATGGCAGCAGCCTGTATTTCGTCGCCCGTGGCGATGGCAGCCATGTGTTCTCCGATGACCTGGACGACCACAACAGCGCTGTGCGTGAGTTCCAGCTCAAGCGGCGGGCAGACTATCGCTCCAGCCCCGCACCTGCGGCGCAGCCGGGGGCAGGCGAGCAGCCGGCGCCCGACCAGGAGGCCCCTGCCGAGGCAGCCCCGGCCGAAAGCGACGCTGGCGCGCCTACCGATGAATCCGTGCCGGCCGAGGCGCCGTCACCTGAAAAACAGTAAGGAACACCCGTGAGCGGTTTGTTTATCACCCTGGAAGGCCCCGAAGGCGCGGGCAAGAGCACCAACCGCGACTACCTGGCGGCGCGCCTGCGTGAGCAGGGTGTCGATGTGGTGATGACCCGCGAACCCGGTGGCACGCCACTGGCCGAGCGCATCCGCGAGCTGCTGCTGGCACCCAGCGACGAGCCCATGGCGGCCGATACCGAGTTGCTGCTGATGTTCGCTGCCCGAGCCCAGCACCTGGCAGAAGTGATCCGTCCGGCCCTGGCACGAGGCGCCGTGGTGCTCTGCGATCGCTTCACCGACGCTACCTACGCCTATCAGGGCGGCGGCCGTGGCTTGTCGGTGGAGCGTATCGCCATCCTCGAATCCTTCGTCCAGGGCGAGCTGCGCCCGGACCTGACCCTGGTCTTCGACCTGCCAGTCGAAGTCGGCCTGGCCCGTGCTGCTGCCCGTGGCCGGCTGGATCGCTTCGAGCAGGAGGGCCAGGCCTTCTTCGAGGCGGTGCGCCAGGCCTACCTGCAGCGCGCCGCCCAGCAGCCGCAGCGCTACAGCCTGCTGGATGCCGCTCAGCCGCTGGAGGCGGTGCAGCGTGCGATCGATGCGCTGCTGCCGGGCCTTCTGGAGCGTTGCCGTGGCTGAGGCCTACCCCTGGCAGCAGGCGCTCTGGCAGCAACTGGCCGGGCGCAGTCAGCATGCCCACGCCTACCTGCTGCATGGGCCCCAGGGTATCGGCAAGCGTGCCCTGGCCGAGCGTCTGATGGCACGGCTGTTGTGCCAGACGCCCCAGGGGCTGGATGCCTGCGGGCAGTGCAAGGCGTGCCTGCTGCTCAAGGCCGGCAGCCATCCGGACAACTTCG
The DNA here is from genome assembly GCF_009650555.1 of Pseudomonas sp. EMN2. Taxonomy (NCBI): domain Bacteria; kingdom Pseudomonadati; phylum Pseudomonadota; class Gammaproteobacteria; order Pseudomonadales; family Pseudomonadaceae; genus Pseudomonas; species Pseudomonas sp. EMN2. The sequence continues at coordinate 8,140 of NZ_VZZR01000063.1, read as the reverse complement.
TGCTGGAGCCAGAAGAAGCCGACAAGCCGATCAAGGTCGACCAGGTTCGCGACCTGGTGTCGTTCATCGTGCAGACGGCCCAGCAGGGCGGGCGCAAGGTGGTGCTGATCGAACCGGTGGAGGCGATGAACATCAACGCGTCCAATGCCCTGCTCAAGAGCCTTGAGGAGCCTTCCGGCGATACCGTGCTGCTGTTGGTCAGCCACCAGCCCAGCCGCTTGCTGCCCACCATCAAGAGCCGTTGCCAGCAGGTCACCTGCCCGAAGCCGAGCCTGGCCCAGAGCCGTGCCTGGCTGGCCGATGCCCTTGCCGACAGCGCCGAAGACGAGCGCGAGGAGCTGCTGACACTGGCCGCCGGCTCGCCGCTGATGGCCGTCAGCCTGCAGGCGAAGGGCGTGCGCGAACAGCGCGCGCTGGTCACCGAGGGAGTGAAGAAGCTGCTCAAGCAGCAGCAGTCGCCCAGCCAGCTGGCCGAGGCCTGGAACAACGTGCCGTTGCTGTTGTTGTTCGACTGGTTCTGCGACTGGTCGCACCTGATCCTGCGCTATCAGCTGACCCAGGACGAGGACGGGCTGGGCTTGGCCGACATGCGCAAGGTGCTGCAGTACCTGGCGCAGAAGAGCCGCCAGGCCAAGGTGCTGGAGGTCCAGGCGTGGATCCTCGAGCAGCGCCAGAAAGTGCTGGGCAAGGCCAACCTCAACCGTGTGCTGCTGCTCGAAGCCTTGCTCGCCCATTGGGTGCAGCTGCCGGGCATGCGCTGATCCCTACCGTTCATTCATGTGTGTGTTCCCATGCTCGTAGATTCCCATTGCCACCTCGACCGTCTTGACCTCAGCGCCCATCAGGGTTCCCTCGATGCCGCCCTGCAGGCCGCGCGTGAGCGCGGTGTCGGGCATTTCCTGTGCATCGGCGTCAGCGCCGAGAACGCCGGCGCGGTCAAGGCGCTCAGCGAGCAGTACGCCGACGTCGATTGTTCGGTGGGGGTGCATCCGCTGGATCTGGCGCCGGGTGAAACCCCGGCCCTGGAGTGGCTGCTGCGCGAACTGGCCCACCCGCATGTGGTGGCCATCGGCGAGACCGGCCTGGATTATCACTACGAGCCCGAAGCCGCCGAGCTGCAGCAGGCCTCCTTCCGTCTGCACCTGGAGGCTTCGCGGCAGACTGGCAAGCCGGTGATCGTGCATACCCGTGCGGCCCGCGAGGACACCCTGGCCCTGCTGCGCGAAGCCAGCCTGCCCCAGGCCGGGGTGCTGCACTGTTTCACCGAAGATTGGCCGATGGCCAAGGCCGCGCTGGACCTGGGTTATTACATCTCGTTGTCCGGCATCGTGACTTTCCGCAACGCCGATGCCCTGCGCGAGGTCGCCCGGCAGGTGCCGGTCGATCGCCTGCTGGTGGAGACCGATTCGCCGTACCTGGCGCCGATCCCGCACCGCGGCAAGCCGAACCTGCCGCAGTACGTGCGGGAAGTGGCCGAATATGTCGCCTCGCTGCGCGGGGCCAGCTATGAGCAGTTGGCCGAGCAGACCACCGCCAACTTCAAGCGCTTGTTCCCGCTGGCTCGGGTGGCCTGATCCGCAGTTCGCCGCTGGCGCCCGGGCAAAAAAAACCCGGGTTCTGGGGGGGGAATCCGGGTTAAGACCATTAGGAGTAAAACAAAGGTACGCGGTCCCTGGGCACCTTTATCGGCGCGCCACTTGGGGGGGATGCGCCGCGCCAACACTTCAAGTATTGGCCAGGATTGGCGCCCTGCCAGCGCTCGCTGATCGTTTTTTAAACAGATTTGGAATACGTCGACGGTCGCTTGGGCGATCAGTGCATGGCGATGTGCCTGACCAGCCGCAGCGCTTCGTCGATCAGGCGCTCATCGGTATAGAAGTGTGGGGAAAAACGTACACCAGGCCCGCGCAGCGCGCAGATCACCTGCTGGGTGCTCAGCGCTCGATAAATGTCGGCATTGGCGCGGCCAGCCACAGTGAAATTGACGATGCCTGCGCGGCGTCCAGGTTCTGCCGGGCTGTGCAGTTGCACACCCGGGATCGCCGCCAGCCCTTGGTGCAGTTGCTCGACGCGATGGCCGAGTTGCTCTGCAATCACTTGCATGCCGAGCTCTTCCAGCAACGACAAGCTGGCCTCCAGTGCACAGGTGCCGAGCATGTTCGGGCTGCCCGGCTCGAAGCGCCTGGCACTGCGTGCCGGTTGCCAGGTGCGGCGCTCGAAGTCGCCCAACTGTTCGAGCATGTGCCAGCCGTAGGCGTGCAGTTTCAATTGACTGCGCAGGGCGCTGCGGCAGTAGAACACCCCCAGGCCCTCGGGGCCGAGCATCCACTTGTGGCCGTCGGCCATGGCGAAATCGCACTGGTAGTGCTGCACGTCGAAGGGCAGGGCGCCAATCTGCTGGATGGCATCGACGCAAAACAACACGCCTCGTTCGCGGCAGCCCTGGCCCAGGCGGGCCAGGTCCAGGCGCAGGCCGCTGGCGAACTGCACGGCACTGACCGCCAGCAGCCGGGTGCGCGGGCCACAGGCCTGGAGCAGTGCAGCCTCTGGGTCATCTCCGGCCAGGCTGGTTTCGATCACATCGACGCCTTGATCCGCCAGTGCCTGCCAGACCACGCGGTTGGAGGGGAATTCTTCGTCGCTGATGATCACCTGGTCGCCCGCTTGCCAGTCGAGGCCGAACGCCACCAATGACAGGGCGTGCGAGGTGTTGCCGACCAAGGCGATGTCGCCTGTGCTCGGCGCGTTGAGCAGGCGCGCCAGGCGTTCGCGCAGGCGCCGTTCGGTGGCCAGCCAGGCCGGGTAGTCGCTGGCGCCGCGCTGCAGGTTGTCACGGGCGAAGCGCGCCACGGCCTCAGTGGCCCGGCGCGGCCACGGAGCGATGGCCGCGTGGTTCAGGTAACACAGGCCCGGAGCCTGCTCGAACTCATCAAGAAACACAGACATGCTTGGAAGATCCGTGCAATTTACCGCCAGTTAGGCATAATAATCCGCTTCGATTGTCATCCTAGTCCTACCTATGCACAAAGAACCTCGTAAGGTCCGTGAATTTCGCCGCCGCGAGCAGGAAATCCTCGATACGGCGCTCAAGCTGTTTCTCGAACAGGGTGAAGACAGTGTCACCGTCGAGATGATCGCCGACGCCGTGGGCATCGGCAAAGGCACGATCTACAAGCACTTCAAGTCCAAGGCGGAGATCTACCTGCGCCTGATGCTCGACTATGAGCGTGACCTGAACGAGCTGCTGCATTCCGCTGACGTCGACCGTGACAAAGAGGCGCTGTCGCGCGCCTACTTCGAGTTCCGCATGCGCGACCCGCAGCGCTACCGGTTGTTCGATCGCCTGGAAGAGAAGGTGGTCAAGGGCAACCAGGTGCCGGAAATGGTCGAGCAGTTGCACAGCATCCGTGCCTCCAACTTCGACCGCCTGACGCAGCTGATCAAGGGCCGCATCAGCGAAGGCAAACTCGAGGACGTGCCGCCGTACTTCCACTATTGCGCGGCGTGGGCGCTGGTCCACGGTGCGGTGGCGCTGTACCACTCGCCGTTCTGGAGCAACGTGCTGGAAGATCAGGAAGGCTTCTTCCAGTTCCTCATGGACATCGGCGTGCGCATGGGCAACAAGCGCAAGCGCGACCCAGAAACCGCGAACTGAAGCGGCCCGAGCGGTGCTTGCCGGCCTTTGGTGAGCATCGCGCGATTCTGCCTTCGACAGGAAGACTTGCAAAAACCTGATTTATGAGTCAGGTTTCGCCGGTCCGTTTCTTCCATGCCGGAGTCACCCATGATCGTCGATCGTCAAGGCAGGCGCTTTCGCAACCTGCGCGTCAGCCTGACTGCAGCTTGCAACTACGCCTGCACCTACTGCGTACCCGATGGCAAGCGCCTGGTGGCGGCGCAGGACGAGTTGGGGGCCGAGGCGCTGGGGCGCGGCGTGGCCTATCTGGTCGAGGCCGCGGGTGTCGAGCGCTTGCGCATCACGGGCGGCGAGCCGCTGGTCAGCCCGCGGCTCGAGGGCTTCCTGACGGCGGTGGCCGGGCTCGGGCTGGAAGACATCAGCCTCACCACCAATGGCCAACTGCTTGCCCGCAAACTGCCACTGCTGCGTGCTGCCGGCATCCGCAGGCTCAATGTTTCCCTCGATACCTTGGACCCTCTGGCCTTCCGCCGCATCGCCCGTGGCGGCGATCTGGCCAGTGTGCTCGACGGCATGGCCCAGGCCAGCGCTGCCGGCATGGCGATCAAGGTCAACATGGTGCCCATGCGTGGGCAAAACCTCGATCAGGTATTGCCGCTGCTCGACTACTGCCTGCAGCAGGGCTACGAGCTGCGCTTCATCGAGCTGATGCGCATGGGCCACCTGGCCCGTGACCGCAATGCCTTCCTGCAGCAGTTCGTGGGGCTTGAGCAACTGCTCGAGCTGATCGGCGAAGCCCATGAGTTCGAGCAGGCGCAGCGCCCGGTGGATGCAACCGCGCTGCGTTACCGCATACCCGGCAAAGGACACTTCGGGGTGATCGCCAACGAGAGCGTACCGTTCTGTCGCGCCTGCTCGCGGCTGCGCTTGTCGTCCACCGGCTGGTTGCATGGATGCTTGTCCTCAAGCAACCGTCACTTTGTCGGCGACCTGCTGGACAAGCCGCGTCACCAGGCCCTGCCAGCGTTGCAGCGCTTGCTGGTGAAGGCACTGGCGGACAAGCAGGACCAGGCGTTCTCCGGCGATGTGATGGTGATGAAGGTGATCGGCGGCTGACTCTGGCGCAAAAGCTGCATCTGGCGGCTATTCGCCGGTTTTTCGTCACCGGCCTCTGGAGGAAAGATGCGTAGCCTGGTCTTGCTGCTGGCGCTGATGGCGTTGGGCGGTTGCATGAAAGTCAGCGACATGGGGGAAGAGGTCCGTGATCAGATGAGCGATGTGGGCCTGCTGGATCACAGCAACACCACCCGTACCCTGTCCATCCGCCTGCAACCCGATTCGTTCATCTTCATTGGCCAGGGTGCGTTCATGCCGCCGGGCAAGGGGCCACAGCCGCGCCAGAACGCCGTGGCCGAGGAAGCGTTCAAGAGTTTCATCGAATATTTCCCGCTGGTGCGCCGTGCCCAGGGCCCGCTCGGCCTGGAAGACGCAATCGCCGAAGCCCGTTCGGTCGGCGCCGATTACGTGCTGTACACCCGCTTCGCCCGCACCGATGACCGTATCGGCAATGGCGATGAATGGTATGACGAACAGGCCATCGACCGCCTGGGCTGGGACACTGGCGTGGTGCAGATGATGTTGATCGAGACCAGCACCCGCTACCTGATCGATACCGCGCGCATCAAGAGCCGTGGCGGTTTGTTGACGTTCCACGACAATTCGCCGCAGGATTTGCTTGCCGCGCCCATGCGCGAGTACGCTCGTAGCCTCCTGGGCATGAGCAAGTAAGCGAGCGTGATATGACCGACTCCGGCAAGGCCAACGATCTCCTGGCGCAGATCCCCGCACACAAGGGGCTGCCGCCGGTGCATCTGTGGAACCCGGATTTTTGCGGCGACATCGACATGCGCATCGCCCGTGACGGCACCTGGTACTACCTGGGCACGCCGATCGGGCGCAAACCGATGGTCCGGCTGTTTTCCACCATCATTCGCCGCGATGGCGACGACTACTTCCTGGTCACGCCGGTGGAAAAAGTCGGTATTCGCGTTGACGACGCGCCCTTCGTTGCGGTGCTGCTGGATGTGCAGGGTAGTGCAGAGCAGCAGGTGCTGCGCTTCACCAGCAACGTCGACGACCAGGTCGAAGCCGGCCCGGCCAACCCGCTGCGGGTTATGATCGACCCGGTTACCCAGGAGCCCGCACCCTATGTGCTCATGCGTGGCAACCTCGAGGCGCTGATTCACCGCAACGTGTTCTACCAGTTGGTGGAGCTGGCGGTGCCACAGACCATCGAGGGTGAGCAGTGGCTCGGGGTTTGGAGCCATGGCCAGTTCTACCCGATCGGGCGCGACGCCTGAGCGAAAATCGGCCTCCCGCTTTTTCCGCGGATTGGCCGTTTCTCCTGTAGCGGGCGGGGCATAACCTGAGGGCCACAGCCAATCAGGAGATTCCGTTCATGAGCATTACCCGTCTTTCCCTCAGCGTGTTTGTCGCCCTCGGCTTGTTGGGCGCCAACGTGCCTGCCTGGGCCCATGGTGACGCGCAGCATCCCGACCAGGTGAAGATTCTTCAGGAGCAATTGCCCACTAATGCCCCGGGCAAGAAAGCGGTGATGCTCACCGTCAGCTATGCGCCGGGCCAGGCATCGCCCGCCCATCAGCACCCAGGCGCGGTCATGGCTTATGTATTGGAAGGCGCGGTCGTCTCGAAGCTCAACGACGAGCCGCAGAAAACCTACAAGGCCGGCGAGTTCTGGTACGAAGCGCCCGGCACCGTGCACAGTGTATCGAGCAACGCCAGCAAGACCGCGCCGGCCAAGCTGCTGGTGTGGAGCCTGGTGGACGAGGGGCGGCCAGTGACCGAACCCCTGTCCCAATGAGTCGCCCGGCAGGGCGTCGTGGCTACAGCTCGCGCTGCACGGCGCTGATCAGGGCCGTGTCCAGCACTTGGCAGGGTGCCACCTGGACGCTCTGGGTATAGAAGGGCGGCAGGTTCTGCGCCAGTTGCGCCACGGCCTGGGCACTGACGCCGGCAGGCAGTAGCACATACTGCAAGTTGGAGGGGAATGACTGCGGTACCGGCCCTTCCATGGTCGAGCCGTAGGCGCCAAAGGTCATCACCGCCTGGCTGGTCGCCGGGTCAGGGATATACAGGAACACGAAGGTGCCGTATTTGGGGTGCGTGAGGCATTGCTTGGCCTGGGCGCGTACAGCAGGGTCGTTGTCGTTCATCAGTTTCCAGCGCAGTTCGGCATAGCCACGCGTGGTCTCCATGAACGCGGTGCGGATTGGCGACTGCTTCTCCACGCCCCCCAGGCAAGCCAACAGGTTGCCGAACGGGTCGAGCAAGGCCACGGCGTTCATGGTGTCGGCCTGCCGGGCGGTTTCGATCAGTGGGCGGGCCAGTTCCTGCCCGGGCATGCGCGGGTTGGCGCTGCTGACCCTGAGGCTCCAGGGACTCAGAGCGGCCAGGGCCTGGCGGACTTTGCTGTCGGCGGGCAGCGAGCTCGGGTTGCGCAACTGGTCAGGTGGCAGGCCACTGTTGTTGCTGGCGTCACGCACATTGGACACGCTGGCGTCGAAGATCGAACCGGTGAGGCTGAAGGCTGCGGCATCGATACCGCAGCCGGCATAGACCGGCCCGCTGCCTGCGCCCTGATAGGGACGGTTGATCGGCGCGGCAACCGCATAGTAGCCCCAACTGGCCTGCGCCTTCTGGCGTACGGCAGGTGGCAGGCTGGGGAAATCGAACTGGCTGTTGAAGTTGATCCCCGCATAAGTGTCGATGGCGCTGACCGCCACGTTGAAGCCGGCAGTCAGCAGCGAGCCGGCGCACATGGCGCAGGGGTCGAGGGTGGTCACCACGGTCAGCTTTTCCGGCGCTGGCAGGCCCAGGCGTTCGCGGTTGGCGAAGTACCAGTCCACCAGCTGTCGTTCGCCGTGGGCGGTCGGGTCGTGGGGCAGGAACGGCGGTTGTGCGGCACTGCCGGGGTAGGGCATCAGCACATTGTTGTGCAGGGCGGCGAGCACGTTGCCGGTGGCGTTGTCGATGATGCAGCCACCAACTGCGAAGGTGCCTTGTTGGCTGGCCAGAATGGCCTGGTTGGCAACGAGTTCCACCGCTTGCTGGGCATTTTGGGCGGTCTGCTTGGTGTCCATATTGACTCCCTGTCGTTGAGGCGCCGGATGCGCATGCAGACGATAGTTCAGGGCAATTGGAAAACAAGGGGCGTGGGTAAAAGAACCTGCAGTGCCTGCCTGGTTGGCGAGGCAGTGCAGGCGTTGCCACAGGCAAGCTGAATTGGGCCGGCCATCAGGAGCGTTCACACGATTGCAGGCAGCTACACGCCAAAACGAAAAAACCCGCCAGGAGGCGGGTTCTTCGGGTGTTCAAAGACTGTGGAGACAATCTTTGCAACGCTGTTTGGCTCCGCGACCTGGACTCGAACCAGGGACCCAATGATTAACAGTCATTTGCTCTACCGACTGAGCTATCGCGGAA
>NZ_VZZR01000062.1:0-30540 GCF_009650555.1 Pseudomonas sp. EMN2 | reverse complement strand
GAAGACGGCTTCGACCGCACCAACGGCCAACGCTTCGCCGAAAACGGCTTCGACCACACCAACGCCCACCGCTTCAGCTGATTGCTGAAAGCGTGCAACCAGCCCGGCTTCGGCCGGGCTTGATCATTTTCAGCCAGGCAAAGCCTTGGCACACTAGGCGCCTCGTCCCCAACCAGGAGTGGCCTCGCGGCCTTGCGCAGATGTACTACTACGAACCCGCCAAAGGCCACGGCCTGCCCCACGACCCGTTCAACGCCATCGTCGGCCCCCGGCCCATCGGCTGGATCTCCAGCCACGACCGCGAAGGCCGCCTGAACCTGGCGCCCTACAGCTTCTTCAACGCCTTCAACTACATCCCACCGATCATCGGTTTCTGCAGCGTCGGGCGCAAAGACAGCCTGAACAACATCGAGCAGACCGGCGAGTTCGTCTGGAACCTGGCCACCCGGCCATTGGCCGAACAAATGAACCAGAGCTGCGCCGCGGTGGCGGCCGAGGTCGACGAGTTCGCCCTCAGCGGCCTTACGCCAGCGGCTTCGAACGTGGTCAAGGTGCCACGTGTGGGCGAGAGCCCGGTGAGTTTCGAATGCAAGGTGAGCCAGATCGTCCAGCTCAAGCGAGCCGACCAGGAAGTAGTGCCCAGCTGGCTGATCCTTGGCGAGGTGGTGGCCGTGCACATTGCCGAACACCTGCTCAAGGACGGCATCTACGACACCGCCGCCGCCGAACCTATCCTGCGTGGCGGCGGCCCGGCGGACTACTTCGCGCTGGGTGAGCTGTTCAAGATGAGCCGCCCGCAGGTCTGATCAGAAGATCAGTTCGCCTTCCTCACCCACGCCCTGCAGGCGTTCGAGTTCGGCGCAGGCAGCTGCGTCGGCGGCGATGGCGGAGGTGAACACCTGGCCCTCGAGGACCTTGTGGAAGCGCGGCGCACCGCCCATGTTCAGGGCCTTCACGGCAATCGCCGCGTTGTAGCCGCCGCCTTCCACCGGGACCATCGCCGAAACCGCTTCGAAGTGAGGGAATTCTTTACGTGCCATGCTGCTCTGCGCCTGTGTGATCGAGGGGCGGCATTGTACACCTGACATGGCCCCTGGGCCGGAACGATCAGGCAAAGGTATGCAGGTCCAGGCTGCTGACCACTTGCGCCTGCACCAGCTCACCGAACACGTTCAGCGTCGGCGAAGCGAAATAACCGCTCATCGCCTGCTGGTCGCACCAGCTGCCGCTGAGCAGCCACAGGTCGGCATCGACTTGCGAGCGTTGCACACTGAACGCCAGGCAACCCGGCGCGCGCCGCGTGGGCTCGAGCAAATCGCGCAGGCGCACGCCGAGTTCCGCGGAACGACCGTTGCTGGCGCGGATGAACGCCAAATGGGTGACCGGTTGCTGAAGGGTCATGAACGATCTCCTTGAAGCCAGGGGCGAGAAACAGGCTGCCAAGGTTAGGGGCCGCCCCTCGCGCGACGTTAGGCCATTACTGCCGGCCGATTGCCTGATCCTGCAGCGCTGCAGGATCAGGCAATCGATCTGCAGCATCCGACTAGCGCCCGGCATTGCCCAAACCTATGCTGCGTCGGTCAGCAGAGGAAACCCGCCATGACCACTTCCCCGCCCCTCGAACCCTCCCTGGAACAGCAGCGCCAGGAGCTGGCCGGGCTGATCCTGCGCCATGCCGGTGAACCCTTTGGCCCGGCCTCGCCCATCGAAGACCTCTACCTCACCTGCTACCGCGAAGATATTCGCGGCATGCCCGCCCTGGCCCAGCCGGCCCTGTGCGTCCTGGCCCAAGGCAGCAAGACCCTGATCCTGGGCGATGAACACTATGCCTACGACCCACTGAACTACATGGTGGTGTCGGTGACCCTGCCGATCAGCGGCGCGCTGCTCAAGGCCAGCCCGGAACACCCGGCCCTGGGCCTGCGGCTGGACATCGACCCGGCGCAGATCAGCCAGCTGATTGCCGAAAGCAGCCCGATGGTGGTCCCCAACCTGCCTTCCGGCCGCGGCCTGTTCGTCGAAAAAAGCGACCCGCAGCTGCTGGATGCCCTGCTGCGCCTGATCCGCCTGCTGGATACACCGCGTGATATCCCGATCCTCGCGCCGCTGATCCGACGCGAGATTCTCTACCGCCTGCTGCGCGGGCCGCAGGGCCACCGCCTGTACGAGATCGCCCTGTCCAACAGCCAGACTCACCGGGTGTGCCAGGCGATCAGCTGGCTCAACCAGCATTACCAGCAACCGCTGCGCATCGAGGACCTGGCGCGCGAAGTGAACCTCAGCACCTCGACCCTGCACCATCGCTTCAAGGCGGTGACGTCGATGAGCCCGTTGCAGTACCAGAAGCAGCTGCGGCTTCAAGAGGCGCGGCGGTTGATGCTCAATGACGGGCTGGAGGCGGCGGTGGCGGGGTATCGGGTGGGCTATGAGAGCCCGTCGCAGTTCAGCCGCGAATACAGCAGGCTGTATGGCGCGCCGCCGATCAGAGATGTGGCGCGGTTGCGTGCCAGTGCTGGCTGAGTGAATGCATCGCGGGGCAAGCCCGCTCCCACGCTATAGCCCGTGGGAGCGGGCTTGCCCCGCGATGGATCACAACGGTTTACCCCACCACTGCAGCCTGCCACTGCGCCTGATCCACCTGGATCAATGTCGGCCCCCGGCGCTCCACCGCCCGGCCCAGCGCCGCCTGAAGCTGTGCGACATCCCCCACGTTCTCGGCCTCGGCCCCCAACGCCCGCGCCACGCCGATGAAGTCAGGGGTATGGATATCCACGCCCACCGGCTCGATATCCCGGTTGACCATGTATTTCTTGATTTCCTCATACCCCTGGTTGTTCCACAGCAGCACGATCAGCGGCACCTGCGCCTCCACCGCGCTGGCCAGTTCCGGCAGGGTGAACTGCAGCCCACCGTCGCCGATCAGGCACACCGCCGGTGCTCGCCGGGCGGGCACTTCGGCGCTGCCCAGCCAGGCGCCCATGGCGGCAGGCAAGGCATAGCCGAGGGTGCCGTAGCCGGTCGAGGCATTGAACCAGCGGCGCGGATGAGCCATGTCCAGGGTCAGGTTGCCGGTGTACACCGGCTGGGTCGAATCGCCAACCAGGATGGCATTGGGCAAGGTTTCCAGGATGCCGGTCAGCAGGCGCGTCTGGCTCAGGGTCACGGGGTCCCAGGTCGCTGCATTGTCCTGGCGCAGACGCGCGGCACGCGTGGCGCCCCACTCGCTGTCGCGGGGTGGCTGCGGTTGCGTTTGCAGGGCAGCGAGCAGCGCCTCGGCGGCCTGCTCGGCATCGGCCACCAGCGCCAGCTCGGGCAGGTAGTTGCGCACCGTCTGGTCCGGGTCGATATCGATGCGCAGCACGCTGCCGGGGATCTCGAAGCCGCCCTTGAACGTCACGTCGTAATCGGTCTCGGCCAGCTCGGTGCCGATGGCCAGTACCACATCGGCCTCGGCGACCAGCGCGCGGGTGGCCGGCAGGGTCTGGGTCGAACCGATCTGCAAGAGGTGGTTCGCCGGCAGCAGCCCCTTGGCATTGATGGTCAGCGCCACCGGCGCCTGCAAGTGCTCGGCCAGACGGGCCAGCGCCGCGCCGGCCGCCAACGCACCACCGCCGGCGAGAATCAGTGGCCGACGCGCCTTGGCCAGGCGCTCTGCCATCTGCCGTACCGCCTGCGGCGCGGCACCTGCGCGGCTGGTGCGCACGGGGCGCGCCGACAACAGGTGATCGGCCGGCTCGACCAGCACGTCCAACGGAATCTCGATATGCACCGGCCGAGGCCGCGCGCCATCAAACACGGCAAAGGCCCGGGCCAGCACCTGGGGCAGGTCATCGGCGCTCATCAGCGTTTGCGAGAAGGCTGCCACGCCCGCGACCAGGGCGGACTGGTTGGGCAGCTCATGCAACTTGCCGCGCCCGCCGCCGAGCTGGCTGCGCGACTGCACGCTGGAGATCACCAGCATCGGGATCGAGTCGGCATAGGCCTGGCCCATGGCGGTGGTGATATTGGTCATGCCTGGGCCGGTGATGATGAAGCACACCCCAGGTTTGCCGCGTGTGCGCGAGTAGCCGTCGGCCATGAACCCGGCGCCTTGCTCGTGGCGCGGGGTGATGTGGCGGATGGACGACGCCGCCAGGCCACGGTACAGCTCAACGGTATGCACGCCGGGAATACCGAAGACATGGTCGACGCCATAGTCTTCGAGGAGTTTGACCAACACTTCGCCGCAGGTTGCCATGATCGAGTACCCGAATCTTGTTGAAATCGGTGTTCATGGAACCAATCCGCAGCTACCGCCACAATGCAAAAAAACACATACTAGCCATGACCTCACATCATGGCTTACCACGATGAAACGCCTACCGCCCCTGCCCGCCCTGCATACCTTCCTGGTTACCGCCCAGCACTGCAATTTCACCCGCGCCGCGCAACAGTTGCATATCACCCAGGGTGCGGTCAGCCGGCAGATCGCCGGGCTCGAGGAGCACCTGGGCTACCCGTTGTTCCAGCGCCAGGCACGTGGCCTGGCACTGACCCGCGAAGGGCAGGACTGGCTGCCGCGGGTGCAACAGATCTTCGCCCTGGTCGAGCAAGGCGTGCGCGAGGTCGGCGGGCGCAGCAGCACCTTGCAGCTCAAGGCGCCGACCTGCGTGATGCGCTGGCTGTTGCCACGGCTGATGGAATGGCAGGCGTTGCGCCCGGACGTGCCGGTGGAGCTGACCACCACGGTGCAACACGGGGTGGACTTCCGTCATGAAGGTTTCGATGCGGCCGTGGTGTATGGCGCCGTACCGAACCATGGGCTGCAGGTGCGCAAACTGTTCGACGAACAACTCACTCCGGTCTGCGCCCCCTCGCTGCTCAACGGACCATTGCCATTGCAACAGTTGCAGGACCTGACGCGGCACATGCTGCTGCACCCTTCGCGGGACGAACATGACTGGCGGCTGTGGTTGCAGGCGGCGGGAGCCGGGTTCGAGCCACAAGGCCCGAAGCAGCATTTCGAGACGCTGGACATGGCGATGGCCATGGCTTCGCAGGGGACGGGGATCGCCATCGGCGACTGGGCGCTGATTGGCGATGACCTGCGCAGCGGGCGCTTGTGCATGCCGTTCGCGCTGAAGGTGACGACTGGGAAAGGGTATTACCTGGTGAGCCCGTCGAAGACCATGGCGGCGGGGTTGGTCGAATTGCTGGAGTGGCTGCAGGAGCGTGCCCGGCAGTAATCTTCAATCACAAGGCAAGCCCGCTCCCGCCCTCAAGGTTGGCGCAATCCGTGTAGGAGCGGCCCTATCGCGACACAAGGCCGCTCCTACAGGGGACGTGCAAACCTGTTTCAGTAACCGACGGTGAACCGCGCCTTCGAGTGCCCCGGCCTCTCCAGCTCATCGATCATCGCGATCGCATAGTCGGCGAAGGTGATCCAGCTCTTGCCCTCGGCGCCGATCAACAGGTGATCCTTGCCCAGTTTGTAGTGCCCGCTGCGCTCCCCCTCGACGAACTCCGCCGACGGCGACAGGAAGGTCCAGTCCAGCGCCGGCTCCTGGCGCAGCGCCTCGAGGAAACGCACGCCGCCATTGGCCTCGGCCTTGTAGGCCTCGGGGAAATCCGGGCTGTCGATGACCCGCTGCCCGGACGGCAGCAGCAGGCTGCCGGCACCGCCCACCACCAGCAGGCGCTTCACGCCGGCGCACTTGACCGGCTCGATGACGGCCTGGGGTTCAAGGGTGGAGAAATGCGCGGCGCTCAGCACCGCGTCGCAGCCGCTGACCGCTGCCTGCAGGGCGGCGCTGTCCTTGGCGTCCAGCGCCTTGACGGTCACGCCTTCGCGGCCTTGCAGCTTCGATGGGTCACGGGCGATGGCGACCACGCTGTGGCCACGGCGCAGAGCCTCTTCCAGCAGTTGGCTGCCGGCACGCCCGGTGGCGCCGATGATTGCGATCTTGCTCATGGAAAACACTCCAACAGGTTGAATGGGATTACCACTTCATCTCGCCCTTGGCGACCTTGGCACCCAGTTCCAGGGAGCTTTCGTCGGCCAGGTTCGGGTAGCGCTTTTTCATCGCCGCAATCAGTGCGTCGGCGTTGCCGGCCTTGGCGGTTTCGGTGTCGAAGTCACGAATGTAGTTGGCGGTGAAGCGCACGGCGTCCAGGGAACGGCTGCTGTCGCCCAGGTAGTGCCCGGGGACCACGGTGCGCGGCGCCAACTGCTCGATCCTGGCCAGGGTAGCCAGCCAGTCGGCGTGGGATTGTGCGGTCTGGGTGTCGGCCATCCACACATGGATGTGCTCGGACACCACTACACCACCCACCACGGCCTTGATCGAAGGGATCCAGACAAAGCTGCGGTCCGGCTGCGGGCCATCCAGGCCGACGACTTCCAGCGCCTGCCCTTCGAGCTTCAACTGATTGCCGTCGAGCACTTGTGGCACGACCAGCTTGCCCGGTTTGTCGGCGCCCATTTGCGGGCCCCAGTAGGCGAGCTTGGCATCCATGGTGTTGCGGATATGGGCAACGGTGGCGGCCGACGCGACCACCCGAGCCTTGGGGAACGCCTGGGTGAGCGTGTCCAGGCCGAAGTAGTAGTCCGGGTCGCCGTGGCTGATATAGATGGTGGTCAGCTGCTTGCCGCTCTTGCGCAGGCGCTCGACCACCTGCTCGGCCTGGCCCTTGCCGAATTGCGCATCGACCAGGATTGCATCGTGTTCGCCACTGACGATCACCGAACTGACCGGGAAAATCGCATCGTGGCCGGGGTTGTATATATCGAGCTTGAGCGGTTCGCCAGCCATGGCCTGGCCAGCGAGGGTGACGCAGGCCAGCAGCAGGCCGCGCAGAGGCGTGAACAGTGACATTGGTGCTTCCTGATGAGTGAGTCGATGGAGCACAGCTTAGTTGCCCGATTCATTACAAAAAATGCGATGCTGCGACATAGTTCATTTCTGAAATCGGGCAAATCATGGACCGTCTGAACGCCATGCGCGTCTTCGTCACCGTCGTCGACCTGGGCAGCCAGTCTGCAGCGGCGGATCATCTGGAGCTTTCCCGGCCAGTGGTGTCGCGCTACCTGGCGGAGCTGGAGGACTGGGTCGGCGCCCGGCTGATGCAGCGCACCACGCGCAAGCTCAGCCTGACCGCCGCCGGGCAGGAGACATTGCCGCGCTGTCGGCAACTGCTGGAACTGGCCGGCGACCTGCAACACGCCGTGCGCCAGCCCGATGATGCCCCGCGCGGCGAGCTGCGCATCAGCGTCAGCACTTCGTTCGGCCAGGCTCAGCTGGTGGATGCGCTGGCGGCCTACGTCAAGCGCTACCCCGGGGTGCAGGTGGAGCTGCAGATGCTCGACCGCACCGTCAACCTGGTGGACGAACGCATCGACCTGGCGATCCGCACCAGCAACGACGTCGACCCCAACCTGATCGCCCGACGCCTGAGCGTGTGCCGCTCGGTGGTCTGCGCCAGCCCCGCGTACCTGCGCGAGCACGGCACACCAATGCGAGTGGAAGAACTGAGTGGGCACAACTGCCTGACCCATGCCTACTTCGGCCATAGCCTGTGGCATTTCGAGGTGAACGGGCAGAGTGTCGCCGTGCCGGTGCAGGGCAATATCAGCGCCAACGAGGCCATGACCCTGCAGAAGGCGGCGCTGGCCAGCGCCGGTATCGCCATGCTGCCCACCTACCAGGCGGCCAGCGCGCTGCGCAGCGGTGAGCTGGTGCGGCTGTTGCCCGAGGCAAAGCCGCGGGAGTTGAACCTGAATGCGGTGTACACGTCTCGCAAGCACATGCCGGCGACCTTGCGCAGCATGCTGGACTTTCTGGTGGAGCGGTTTGGGGATGAGCCGGAGTGGGATCGGGGGTTGGGGGTTTAGGGGTGGGTGGATGCAAGGTGTCGGGCGATAGCTTTGCAGCGCTCGATCTGATAGGCGCTGCAAACCGTGAACGGTTCACCCCGACAGCAGTGCAGATATCCGGAGCAGGCCTATGCTTACCGTTATCACCTGTTACAAAAACAGGAGGTAAGCACCATGAGTATCAAGTCCAGGCGTTGCGCGCTGGTCTTTGCCCTGGCCGCCGTCGTCGGGCTCTACGGCTCGGCCTGCTGGCGGGTCGAGCTGCTGCGCAGCCAACCCAACACCGCAGCCAGTTGCGCACTGGAACACTGCGTGCCCCACACCGCAACCCTGAGCGCCGTCAGATAAAGCGACGGCGCCGCACGCCGGTCACTCCTCGACGCTCATGTATTCCTTGGCCCAACGGATATAGTCCTCCGGCTGGGTGTAGGTGTGCGAGAGCTCGGTGGCGTTGAGGCTATCCGACTTGTGCTGCTGGCCACGCTGCAGGCGCAGGCAGTCGTAGGTGGCCTTGATCGCGGCGAAGTAGGCGGCATGTCCGTCGACCACGATACGCACGCCCAGGCGCGCCAGGCGCTCGTCGTCACGCAGGTTCGGGTTGCCGTAGGTGACCAGCATCAGCGGCACGTTCAGGTGCTCGGCGATCTGCTCCAGTTGCTCGAAGTCCTTCACCCCCACCATGCAGATGCCATCGGCACCAGCCTTCTGGTAGCTCTGGGTGCGCACGATGATTTCTTCGGTGCTCAGCACCCCGGCGTTGGTCCGGGCGATGATCGCCATGGCCGAATCGACGCGGGCTTCCAGTGCAGCGCGGATCTTGCCGACGCCCTCTTCCACCGGAATCAGATCAGTGGACTTGCGGCCGAACTGGGCCGGCAGCAGGGTGTCCTCGATGGTCAGGGCGGCAACCCCGGCACGCTCCAGTTCAATCACCGTGCGCATGACGTTGAGGGCGTTGCCGTAGCCATGGTCGGCATCGGCAAGCACTGGCAACTGGGCAACGCGGCCGATGCGGGTGGCCTGCTCGACGAACTCGCTGAGGGTGATCAGGGCAAAGTCCGGCGCGGCCAGTACCTGCAACGAGGCGACCGAGCCTCCGAGAATGCCGACTTCAAAGCCAAGGTCGGCGGCGATGCGCGCAGACATGGGGTCGAAGACCGAAGCGGTGTGATAGCACGAACCTGAAGCGAGCAGTTCGCGGAAGGCAAAACGCAGATCGTGGTGGGAAGCCTTGGACATGATGACTCCGCTTGTAATAAGAAATGTTGAGCGGCTGACAACCGACCCCTGTATCGGGTCTACCTGACTGATCCAACCGTCGCCATCGGAGGCGGTCATGCTTGTCATGCAGGCAGAGGAATAAAAGGTGTGGAAATACAGCAACGCGAAACCCTGTGGCAAAACGCTGCACCATGCTGGTGCAAGCCCCGGATTTCAGCCTCTGCGACCGTTGTACGATATCACGCAGCCATGCAGCACTGGATGAATGCGCCAATGCCGATCTTGCATAGGGGATGCACAGAGTACATAGGAAGCTACTCAACTCAGGTTACAATCAGGCCACTCCGAATGAGCTGATCACAACCAGGTAGCTTCCGTGACCGCCGCCCTGCCCCCTACCGTTCTGCGCAGCGTACTGACCGCCCTGATGCTGGCGATCTTCCTCGGCGCCCTCGACCAGACCATCGTCGCCGTGTCGCTGCCGGCGATCTCCGCCCAGTTCAACGATGTCGGCCTGCTGGCCTGGGTCATCTCCGGCTATATGGTAGCCATGACCATCGCCGTGCCGATCTACGGCAAGCTCGGCGACCTGTATGGCCGGCGGCGCATGATCCTCACCGGCACCGCGCTGTTCACCCTCGCCTCGATTGCCTGCGGCCTGGCCCAGGACATGCCGCAACTGGTGCTGGCGCGGGTGCTGCAAGGCATCGGCGCAGGCGGCATGGTGTCGGTAAGCCAGGCGATCATCGGCGACTTCGTGCCGCCACGCGAACGTGGCCGCTACCAAGGCTATTTCAGCAGCATGTACGCCCTGGCCAGTGTCGCCGGGCCGGTGCTGGGCGGCTGGCTGACCGAGTACCTGTCGTGGCGCTGGGTGTTCTGGATCAACCTGCCGCTGGGGTTGGTGGCGCTGTGGGCGATCCACCGTGCCCTCGACGGGTTGTCGGTGAAACGCCGCGAGGTACAGGTGGACTACCTGGGCGCGGTGTTGATGATCATTGGCCTGGGCAGCCTGCTGCTGGGCATCACCCTGGTGGGCCAGGGGCATGCCTGGCAGTCGACACCGGTACTGGTACTGCTGGGCTGCGCGCTGCTCGGGCTGCTGGTGTTCGTGGCCCACGAGCGACGTTGCCGTGAGCCACTGCTGCCGATGAGCCTGTTCGGCAACCGGGTCGCGGTGCTGTGCTGGTGCGTGATCTTCTTCGCCAGCTTCCAGTCGATATCGCTGACCATGCTCATGCCCCTGCGTTACCAGGGCATCACCGGGGCCGGCGCCGACAGCGCCGCGCTGCACCTGCTGCCGCTGGCCATGGGGCTGCCGCTCGGCGCGTTCACCGGTGGGCGCATGACCAGCCGCACCGGGCGTTTCAAGCCACAGATCCTGACCGGCGCGCTGCTGATGCCGGTTGCCATCGCTGCCATGGCCCTGACACCACCGCAATCGGGTTGGCTCAGCGCACTGTTCATGCTGCTGACCGGCGTCGCCTGCGGGTTGCAGTTCCCTACCTCGCTGGTGGGTACCCAGAGTGCAGTGGAGGCGAAGGACATCGGCGTGGCCACCAGCACCACCAACCTGTTCCGTTCGCTGGGTGGGGCGATGGGGGTGGCGTGCATGTCCAGCCTGCTGCTGGCGTTGTTGCAACAGGGTGGTTTCGAGCTGCTGGGCAATCCTCTGCTGGGCAGCCTCAAGGCAGGTGAGGCGGATCCAGAGACCCAGGCGCGGTTGCTGGAAACGTTCCGGCATCTGCTGCTGGCCAGTGCAGGGGCTTCGTTGCTTGGGTTGCTGGCTGCGCTGGCGTTGCCGGATCGGCAGTTGCGCGGGCGGTGATCGTGGGAGCGGGCTTGCCCCGCGATTGCATTGGCAACTTCAAGTTCGCGATCGCGGGGCAAGCCCGCTCCCACGATTCGCATACCCCGAGGTGATGAGCATTAATCCCCCCTTAACCCGCCAAGAGAGACACTCCCTCACAATCCTTCACAAAGTGTCATTTGCGCAGGCTTGGGCTCAAGCGCAGCATATCCAGCCCGGTGTCCACCCACTTTTCGGCATCGCGCAGCAGGTCGAAACTGTCCGGCAGCAGCAACCAGCGCCCGATCAGGCCATCAACGTAGGCAAATAGCGCCACGGCAGCACGCTCGCAATCGAGGTCGGCAGGTAATTGCCCACGCCGCACGGCATTGGTCAGGGTCAGGGCGATGCCCACATGGCAGTCGATTACCGCGTTCTGGCGTTGCTGGCGAATCTCACACATGTCGTCGGTGAACTCGCACTTGTGGTGCAGGATTTCATTGATACGCCGGGTTCGGGCATCCAGCACCAGCTGGTTGAACACTTGCAGTAACAATTTGCGCATGCAACCCAGCGGGTCGAGTTCATCCTCGCTCTCACTGGCCCGGGCCAGGTGGTCGTGGGTTTCGTGCAGGCAGTCGAGCAGCGCCTGGACCAGGTCGGCCTTGTTGCTGAAATGCCAGTAGATCGCGCCACGGGTCACCCCCGCGAGCTCAGCGATGTCGGCCAGTGTGGTTCGCGCAACCCCGCGCTTGTAGAAGGCCTTTTCCGCCGCCTCGATGATCTGGGCGCGGGTTTCCTGGGCTTCTTCTTTGGTTCGACGGACCATGGCAGCACAACCTCTTCAGGCCCCGCACGCACTTCTGGCGGGCGGGAATCAGGCCGGGGTCGCCTCTTCAAGGGCCGTTCCCGGGGGTAATTGAGCGGTTCGCGGTGGGGGCTACGCAATCCACCGGCGGTATTTACAAACAAGCATGAATGTAAGTATATTCGGTAGCAAGCTATTAATCCACCGGATAGCGTTTTTCTGACAAGACACTTCCACTATTCTTGAGCTCCCTTGCTCCAGCGACCCGAGGATCCTCATGCAATTCAAGCCAGCCGTAACCGCCCTGGTTTCCGCCGTGGCCCTGGCAACCCTGCTCAGTGGCTGTAAGAAAGAAGAAGCCGCGCCTGCGCCGCAGGCTCCTCTGGTCGGCGTCGTCACCGTTCAACCCCAGTCCTTCACCCTGACCTCGGAACTGCCGGGGCGCACCACGGCCTACCGCATCGCCGAAGTCCGCCCGCAGGTCAATGGCATCATCCTCAAGCGCCTGTTCAAGGAAGGCAGCGACGTCAAGGAAGGGCAGCAGCTCTATCAGATCGACCCCGCCGTCTACGAAGCCAACCTGGCCAACGCCCAGGCCAACCTGCAGGCTACCCGCTCGCTGGCCGAACGCTACAAGCAACTGATCGACGAGCAGGCCGTCTCCAAGCAGGAATACGACGACGCCAATGCCAAACGATTGCAGGCAGAGGCCGCACTCAAGAGCGCCCAGATCGACCTGCGCTACACCAAGGTGCTGGCACCGATCAGCGGTCGCGTCGGCCGCTCCTCGGTCACCGAAGGCGCGCTGGTGAGCAATGGCCAGACCAACGCCATGGCCACCATCCAGCAACTCGACCCGGTCTACGTCGACGTCACCCAGTCCACCGCCGAGCTGCTCAAGCTGCGCCGTGACCTGGAAAGCGGCCAGTTGCAGAAGGCCGGTGACAACGCCGCGCAAGTGCAGCTGGTGCTCGAAGACGGTAGCCTGTTCAAGCAGCAGGGCCGCCTGGAGTTCTCGGAAGTTGCCGTCGACGAAACCACCGGTTCCGTGACCCTGCGCGCGATCTTCCCCAACCCCGACCACACCCTGCTGCCAGGCATGTTCGTGCACGCCCGCCTCAAGGCCGGGGTCAATGCCAACGCCATCCTGGCCCCGCAACAGGGCGTGACCCGCGACCTCAAGGGCGCGCCAACCGCACTGGTGGTCAACCAGGAAAACAAGGTCGAACTGCGCCAGCTCAAGGCCAGCCGTACCCTGGGCAGCGACTGGCTGATCGAGGAAGGCCTGAACCCGGGTGACCGCCTGATTACCGAAGGCCTGCAATACGTACGCCCAGGCGTCGAGGTCAAGGTCAGCGAAGCCACCAACGTCAAGAAGCCGGCCGGCCCCGATCAGGCCAACGCGGCGAAAGCAGACGCCAAAGCGGAGTAAACCATGTCGAAGTTCTTTATCGATCGCCCGATCTTCGCCTGGGTGATCGCCCTGGTGATCATGCTGGTCGGCGCCTTGTCGATCCTGAAGCTGCCGATCAACCAGTACCCGAGCATCGCGCCGCCGGCCATCGCCATCGCCGTGACCTACCCGGGCGCCTCGGCGCAGACGGTGCAGGACACCGTGGTGCAGGTGATCGAGCAGCAGCTCAACGGTATCGACAACCTGCGTTATGTGTCGTCGGAAAGTAACTCCGACGGCAGCATGACCATTACCGCCACCTTCGAGCAGGGCACCAACGCCGACACCGCGCAGGTGCAGGTGCAGAACAAGCTCAACCTGGCCACCCCGCTGCTGCCGCAGGAAGTGCAGCAGCAAGGTATCCGCGTCACCAAGGCTGTGAAGAACTTCCTGCTGGTGATCGGCCTGGTGTCCGAAGACGGCGGCATGACCAAGGACGACCTGGCCAACTACATCGTCTCCAACATGCAGGACCCGATCTCGCGGACCGCAGGCGTGGGTGACTTCCAGGTGTTCGGTGCCCAGTACGCCATGCGTATCTGGCTCGATCCGGCCAAGCTCAACAAGTTCCAGCTGACCCCGGTCGACGTGCGCACCGCGGTTGCCGCGCAGAACGTGCAGGTGTCGTCCGGTCAGCTCGGCGGCCTGCCAGCCCTGCCGGGTACCCAGCTCAACGCCACCATCATCGGCAAGACCCGCCTGCAGACCGCCGAGCAGTTCGAAAAGATCCTGCTCAAGGTCAACAGCGACGGCTCCCAGGTACGTCTGGGCGACGTCGCGCAAGTCGGTCTGGGCGGCGAGAACTACGCCGTCAGCGCCCAGTTCAACGGCAAGCCCGCCTCCGGCCTTGCCGTGAAGCTGGCCACCGGCGCCAACGCCCTGGATACCGCCAAGGCGCTGCGCAAGACCATCAGCGACCTGGAACCCTTCTTCCCGCCTGGGGTGAAGGCCGTGTTCCCGTATGACACCACCCCGGTGGTCACCGAATCGATCAGCGGGGTTATCCACACCCTGATCGAAGCCGTGGTCCTGGTGTTCCTGGTGATGTACCTGTTCCTGCAGAACTTCCGCGCCACCATCATCACCACCATGACCGTGCCCGTGGTGTTGCTGGGTACCTTCGGCATCCTTGCGGCGGCCGGTTTCAGCATCAACACCCTGACCATGTTCGCCATGGTGCTGGCCATCGGCTTGCTGGTGGACGATGCCATCGTCGTGGTGGAAAACGTCGAACGGGTCATGTCCGAAGAGGGCTTGCCGCCCAAGGAGGCGACCAAACGCTCGATGGAGCAGATCCAGGGCGCGCTGGTGGGTATTGCCCTGGTGCTGTCGGCGGTACTGCTGCCCATGGCCTTCTTCGGCGGCTCCACCGGTGTGATCTACCGTCAGTTCTCGATCACCATCGTCTCGGCCATGGGCCTGTCGGTACTGGTCGCACTGATCTTCACCCCGGCCCTGTGCGCCACCATGCTCAAGCCGCTGAAGAAGGGCGAGCACCATGTGGCCAAGCGCGGCTTCTTCGGCTGGTTCAACCGCAACTTCGACCGCAGCGTGGTCGGCTACGAGCGCAGCGTCGGTACCATCCTGCGCAACAAGGTGCCGTTCCTGCTGGCCTACGCGCTGATCGTGGTCGGCATGATCTGGCTGTTCGCCCGTATCCCCACCGCGTTCCTGCCCGAGGAAGACCAGGGCGTGCTGTTCGCCCAGGTGCAGACCCCGGCCGGCTCCAGTGCCGAGCGCACCCAGGTGGTGGTCGACCAGATGCGCGAATACCTGCTCAAGGAAGAAGCCGACACCGTGGCTTCGGTGTTCACCGTGAACGGCTTCAACTTCGCCGGCCGCGGCCAGAGCTCGGGCATGGCGTTCATCATGCTCAAGCCATGGGACGAGCGTTCGGCCGAGAACAGCGTGTTCAAGCTGTCGCAACGCGCCCAGCAGCACTTCTTCAGCTTCCGTGACGCGATGGTGTTCGCCTTCGCCCCGCCTGCGGTGCTGGAGCTGGGTAACGCCACCGGCTTCGACGTGTTCCTGCAGGACCGCGCCGGTGTCGGCCACGTCAAGCTGATGGAAGCGCGCAACCAGTTCCTGGCCAAGGCCGCGCAGAGCAAGATTCTCAGCGCTGTGCGCCCGAACGGCCTGAACGACGAACCGCAGTACCAGCTGACCATCGATGACGAACGTGCCAGCGCCCTGGGCGTGACCATCGCCGACATCAACAGCACCCTGTCGATCGCCCTCGGCGGCAACTACGTCAACGACTTCATCGACCGTGGCCGGGTCAAGAAGGTCTACATCCAGGGCGCGCCCAACGCGCGGATGAGCCCGGAAGACCTGCAGAAATGGTACGTGCGCAATGGCGCCGGCGAGATGGTGCCGTTCTCCTCGTTCGCCAAGGGCGAGTGGACCTACGGCTCGCCGAAACTGTCGCGCTACAACGGTGTTGAAGCGGTCGAGATCCTCGGTGCCCCGGCCCCAGGCTACTCCACCGGTGAAGCCATGGCCGAAGTCGAGCGCATCGCCGGCGAACTGCCAGCCGGTATCGGCTACTCCTGGACCGGCATGTCCTACGAGGAAAAACTCTCCGGCTCGCAAATGCCGGCGCTGTTCGCCCTCTCGGTCCTGTTCGTGTTCCTCTGCCTGGCAGCGCTGTACGAAAGCTGGTCGATCCCGATCGCCGTGGTACTGGTCGTGCCCCTGGGCATCATCGGTGCGCTGATCGCCACCAGCATGCGCGGGCTGTCCAACGACGTGTACTTCCTGGTCGGCCTGTTGACCACCATCGGCCTGGCGGCGAAGAACGCGATCCTGATCGTCGAATTCGCCAAGGAACTGCACGAACAGGGCCGCAGCCTGTACGACGCCGCCATCGAGGCGTGCCGCATGCGTCTGCGCCCTATCATCATGACCTCCCTGGCGTTCATCCTCGGCGTGGTACCGTTGACCATCGCCAGTGGCGCCGGCGCCGGTAGCCAGCACGCCATCGGTACCGGTGTGATCGGCGGCATGATCAGTGCGACCGTGTTGGCCATCTTCTGGGTACCGCTGTTCTTCGTAGCAGTGTCGTCGCTGTTCGGCAGCAAAGAGCCGAAAACCGACGCCACCCCTGAAACTCCACGTTATGAGGCTGGGCAATGACCAAGTCTTTTCTGTCCCTGGCGGTAACCGCTTTCATTCTCGGCGGCTGCTCGCTGATCCCTGACTACCAGACCCCGGAATCGCCGGTGGCTGCGCAGTGGCCGCAAGGCCCTGCGTACTCGCCGACCGAGTCGGCCAACGTGGCCGCAGCCGAACAGGGCTGGCGCCAGTTCTTCCACGACCCGGCGCTGCAGCAGCTGATCCAGACCTCGCTGGAAAACAACCGCGACCTGCGCGTGGCGGCGTTGAACATCGACGCCTACCGCGCCCAGTACCGCATCCAGCGGGCCGACCTGTACCCGGCGATTTCGGCCACCGGCAGCGGCAGCCGCCAGCGCGTGCCGGCGAACATGTCGCAGTCCGGTGAGGCCGGCATCACCAGCCAGTACTCGGCCACCCTCGGCGTCAGCGCCTACGAGCTGGACCTGTTCGGCCGGGTGCGCAGCCTGACCGAGCAGGCCCTGGAAACCTACCTGTCCAGCGAGCAGGCGCGCCGTTCCACGCAGATCGCCCTGGTGGCCAGCGTGGCCAACGCCTACTACACCTGGCAGGCCGACCAGGCGCTGTTCAAGCTGACCGAAGAAACGCTGAAAACCTACGAGGAAAGCTACAACCTCACCCGCCGCAGCAATGAAGTGGGCGTGGCTTCGGCCCTCGACGTCAGCCAGGCGCGCACCGCCGTGGAAGGCGCGCGGGTCAAGTACTCGCAGTACCAGCGCCTGGTCGCCCAGGACGCCAACAGCCTGGCCGTACTGATCGGCACCGGCATCCCGGCCAACCTGGCCAAGCCGCTGGAGCTCAATGCCGACCAGCTGGCCGAAGTGCCGGCCGGCCTGCCGTCCGATATTCTTCAGCGCCGCCCGGACATCCAGGAAGCCGAGCACCTGCTCAAGGCCGCCAACGCCAACATCGGCGCCGCCCGCGCCGCGTTCTTCCCGAGCATCAGCCTGACGGCCAACGCCGGCAGCCTGAGCCCCGACATGGGCCACCTGTTCTCGGGCGGCCAGGGCACCTGGCTGTTCCAGCCGCAGATCAACCTGCCGATCTTCAACGCCGGCAGCCTGAAGGCCAGCCTGGACTACTCGAAGATCCAGAAGGACATCAACGTCGCCAAGTACGAAAAGACCATCCAGACCGCCTTCCAGGAAGTCTCCGATGGCCTGGCGGCGCGCAAGACCTTCGAAGAGCAGCTGCAGGCGCAACGCGACCTGGTGGCCGCCAACCAGGATTACTACCGCCTGGCCGAGCGCCGCTACCGTATCGGGATCGACAGCAACCTGACCTTCCTCGATGCCCAGCGCAACCTGTTCAGCGCCCAGCAGTCGCTGATCGGCGATCGCCTGTCGCAGCTGGTCAGCGAGGTCAACCTGTACAAGGCCCTCGGTGGTGGTTGGTACGAGCAGACCAACCAGCAAGCGTCGGTAGAGTCGCCAAAAGGCTGATTACACCGGCAACAACAAAAAGCCCACCCTCGCGGTGGGCTTTTTGTTGCCTGAACCGGCCAATCGCGGGGCAACCAACATTGCGTTCGATAATCGCCCCGTTCCGCTTGCGGCGAATTGCCTCGCCCCCACGCTCCCCCGCACCATCGCCCACGCAACGTTGCACAAGTTCTCACAAAGACGCCCGTCCCCTGCGGCCCGCACCCGCAGCGCCCCGGCTCGCCCAATAAAAACAAGAGATCCACGACAGATGAGCACTTTGCACCCCGCACGCCAGCTGCTGCCCGGCCTGTTGGCCATGTCCTGCGCCCTGCCCGCCCTGGCCGCCGAAAGCGGCTTTTTCGAGGACGCCAAGGCCAGCCTCAACCTGCGCAACTTCTACATCAACCGCAACTTCGTCGACCCGGCCAACCCCCAGGGCAAGGCCGAGGAATGGACCCAGAGCTTCATCCTCGACGCCCGCTCCGGCTTTACCCAGGGCACCGTCGGTTTCGGCCTGGATGTGCTGGGCCTGTATTCGCTGAAGCTCGACGGCGGCAAAGGCACCGCCGGCACCCACCTGCTGCCGGTGCACGACGATGGCCGCCCGGCCGATGACTTCGGGCGCCTGGGCGTGGCGTTCAAGGCGCGCCTGTCGCAGACCGAACTGAAGGTCGGCGAATGGATGCCGGTGCTGCCGATCCTGCGCTCCGACGATGGCCGCTCGCTGCCACAGACCTTCCGTGGCGGCCAGCTCACCTCCAAAGAGATCGACGGCCTCACCTTGTATGGCGGCCAGTTCCGCGGCAACAGCCCGCGCAACGACGCGAGCATGGAAGACATGTTCATGCAGGGCCGCGCCGCCGCGACCTCCGACCGCTTCAACTTCGCTGGCGGTGAATACACCTTCAACGACAAGCGCACGATGATCGGGCTGTGGGATGCGCAGCTCAAAGACATCTACCGCCAGCAGTACCTCAACCTGGTGCACAGCCAGCCATTGGGTGACTGGACTCTGGGCGCCAACCTCGGTTACTTCATCGGCAAGGAAGATGGCAGCGAACGCGCCGGCGAGCTGGACAACCGCACCGCTTCGGCCCTGCTCTCGGCACGCTACAAGGGGCATACCTTCTACGTTGGCCTGCAGAAGGTCAGCGGCGACGACGCCTGGATGCGGGTCAACGGCACCAGCGGCGGCACCTTGGCCAACGACAGCTACAACTCAAGCTTCGACAACGCCAAGGAACGCTCCTGGCAGGTGCGTCACGACTTCAATTTCGTCAGCGTCGGTGTCCCTGGGCTGACCTTGATGAACCGCTATATCAAGGGTGACAACGTGCACACCAGCGCAGTGAACGACGGCAAGGAATGGGCGCGGGAGACCGAGCTGGCCTATGTGGTGCAGTCCGGTGCACTCAAGGATCTGTCGGTGAAATGGCGCAACTCCACCATGCGCCGGGACTACAGCACCAATGCATTCGATGAGAACCGGTTGATCGTGAGCTATCCGCTGAATCTGCTCTAGCAGGTCTGGCCTCTTCGCGGGTAAACCCGCTCCCACAGGATTCCTACCTAACCTGTGGGAGCGGGTTTACCCGCGAAGAGGCCAGCAATGACAACAAAGAACAAAAGTGCATATACAAATCAAATAACATTCTTTGACGTTATATGTAACAAAAGCTAAAACCGAGCCCTGCCCCCCGCACCAGAGCCCGAGCATGGACCTCCGCCAACTGCGCTATTTCATCGCCCTCACCGAATACCGCAGTTTCGTCCGCGCCGCAGAAGCCATGGGCATCACCCAACCGGCATTCAGTCGGGCCATCCAGAACCTCGAACAAACCCTCGGTTGCACCCTGGTCGACCGTGGCAACAAAGCCCTGCCTCCCACCCCCGAAGGCCAGGTGGTGCTGCAGCACGCCCGACGCCTGGTGCAAGGCGCCGCCCAGCTGAACAACGAGGTGTTGCAGATGACCAAGCTCGACGCCGGTGAACTGCACTTCGGCAGTGGCCCGGCTCTGGCGGTGCGCCTGGTACCCGAGGCCTTGCAGCAGTTCATCGAGCGCCACCCCGGCATCCGCACCCAACTGCTGGTGGACAACGCCGAGCGCCTGGGCCAGGCCCTGCGCCGCGAGCAGATCGAGTTCTTCGTCGACGACATCCGCCCGTTCGAGGCCGACCCGAATTTTCACACCGAGCCGCTCAACCCACGCCCCGGCCTGTTCTTCTGCCGCCCCGGGCACCCGCTGCTGGCCAAGGACAGCCTGTCGACCAACGACCTGTTCGCCTACCCCCTTGCCTGCGCCCTGCTCGCCCCCGGGGTACGCAAGCGCCTGGCCAACCTCAGCGGGCGCAACGACTTCACCCCGCACCTGCAAACCGAGCACCTGGCGGTGCTGCGCAGCGTGGTGCTGGCCAGCGACGCGGTCGGCAGCGCCAGCGAAGAAGCGGTGGCCGAGGACCTGGCCGCCGGCACCCTGGTGCGCCTGCACTGGCGCAACCTGCCGCCGGGGCTGGAGGTGCTGAGCGTGCGTTGCGGGGTGGTCAGCCGCAGCGGTTATCGCCTGTCGCCGGCGGCGCGGGCGATGATCGACACCCTGGTCAGCCTGGATGCTGAGCCATTGCCCGCAGCCGCGGCGCATCGACAATCTCCACCTCGCCATAGCCCAGGCGTACCACGCCGGACTGTTCGAGGTTCCTGAGAATCTGGTTGATGGTCTGGCGCGACAGCGACAGCATCAGCGCCAGCTGCTCCTGGGACAGTTGCAGGCGCCACTGGGCGATATCGCGCTCGCCATAGCCCTCGGCGATCTGCAACAGGCGGTGGGCTACCCGGGGCGCTGCGGCCAGCAGGCTCTGCTGCTCCAGGGCGACGAATACCCAGCGCAACTTGTGGCTCATCAGCAACGCCAGCTCGCGCCAGTGCTGCGGTTCGCGCGCCAGCCAGTCGAGCAACGGCGCCTGGGGGATCCACAACAAACGCGTGGCGCCTTCGGCAAAGGCGTCATGGGTACGCGGCTGGCCATCGAACAGGCTGATCTCGCCGAACCAGTACGGCGCCTCGACCAAGGTCAACAGCGCCTCCTTGCCCTCGCTGCTGACCGCGCCGACCCGCATCGCTCCTTCCAGCACCGCATACAGCCCGCATGGCGCATCGCCACGCTGGAACAGGCATTGCCCCGGCGCCAGCTCGCGGATTCGGGCCAGGGCCAGCAGGCTATCCTGAACGTTACACGGCAACTGCCGAAACCACTGGCCGTGCAGCAACTGGGTACGCGGATCGTGCATGGCACCTCGCAAAGCGGACTCTGTCGGCCAGGCGACAGACGACGACGGATGGACGGGGCAAGCTGCGCCTACCCCTGATGGAGGAACAACAATGAAAAACCTCGTCGAACACCTGAGTCAATACGCGGCCTATCACCGCGACCCACGCAATATCGGCACCCACTTCGTCGGTATCCCGCTGATCGTGCTGGCGGTGAGCATTCTGCTGTCGCGGCCCGGTTGGGACGTGGCGGGTTTCTGGCTGTCACCGGCATTGCTGCTGGCCACCTGGTCGGTGTGGTTCTACCTGCGCCTGGACCTGCGTTTCGGCCTGGTGATGGGGCTGTTGCTGGGGTTGTGCCTGTGGGCCGGCCAGGCCTTGGCCGTGCAGCCCACCGGGTTTTGGCTGAGCGCGGGGCTGGGGGCTTTTGTGGTGGGCTGGATCATCCAGTTTGTCGGGCATGCCTACGAGGGGCGCAAGCCGGCGTTTGTCGATGATGTCAGCGGGCTGATCATCGGGCCGTTGTTCGTGGTGGCAGAGCTGGCGTTCATGACCGGGCTGTGTGGCGATCTGAAGAAGGCCGTGGAGGCCAATGCCGGGCCGGTGGCGATCCGCCAGAAGAAAGCCGCCGTCTAGCAAATCGCGGGGCAAGCCCGCTCCCACGAGATCTAGAGCGCCGAATCTCGTGGGAGCGGGCTTGCCCCGCGATGGCGTTATTGGCGCGACTCAACCCCCAACTCATCCCACACCGACTCCGCCAGGTGGAAAGTGGCATTGGCCGCCGGAATGCCGCAGTAGATCGCACTCTGCATGAGCACTTCCTTGATCTCTTCACGGGTCACGCCGTTGTTGGCCGCCGCGCGCAGGTGCAGCTTGAGTTCATCGTTGCGGTTCATGCCGATCAGCATGGCGATGGTGATCAGGCTGCGGGTATGCCGTGGCAGCCCCGGGCGGGTCCAGATATCACCCCAGGCATGGCGGGTGATCATTTCCTGGAACTCGCCGTTGAAGTCGTTGAGCTTCTCCAGGCTGCGGTCGACATGGGCATCGCCCAGCACCGCCCGGCGCACTTGCATGCCGGCGTCGTAGCGTTGTTTCTCATCCATGGCGTATGTCCTCAGCGGGCCAGCAAAAAATCGAGCACGCGGTCACTGAACGGCGCACCGACCTCGACGTTGGACAGGTGCGCCGCCGGGAACTCGGCGTAATCGGCACCCAGGATACCCGCCTGCATGAAGCGGCCATGCTCCGGCGTGGTGACCACATCGGCGCTACCCGCGACGATCAGGGTCGGCACCTGAATGCGCTCAAGCTGGTCACGGAAATCGGCATCGCGCACAGCGGCGCAGTTGCCGGCGTAACCGGCAGGCGAGGTGTGCGCCAGCATCTCGGTGATGCGTTGGGCAATCGCCGGCTCGGCCGCGGCGAACGCCGGGGTGAACCAGCGCGCAATCGAGGCATCGCGCAGGTCACGCATGGCCTGCTGGCCGCCCTTGAGCACGGTGTCGATGCGGGTGTTCCAGACCTCGTCATTGGCGATTTTCGCCGCCGTGTTGCACAGGGTCAGGCTGAGCAGGCGCGAGCCTGCGTTGATACCCAGCCACTGACCGATCAGGCCGCCCATGGACAGGCCGACGAAGTGGGCCTTGGGGACATCTAGCGCGTCGAGCAGCGCCAGCACATCGTTACCCAGTTGTTCGATGCTGTATGGCCCCTCGCTGACCACCGAGGCACCGTGGCCACGGGTGTCGTAACGCAGCACGCGAAAGTGTTCGCTCCATGCCGGGATCTGCGTGTCCCACATGCCAAGGTCGGTACCCAGCGAGTTGGACAACACCAGCACCGGGGCATGCGCCGGGCCGTCGAGTTGGTAATGCAGTACGCCATCGGCCAGTTGCACGTGCGCCACAGCGGTCTCCTTCAGGCAATGAATCGTTGATGTTCGGCCACGGCACGCGCCACCCAGACACGGGCCTGGCCGAGGTAATGGGCAGGGTCGAGCAGGCGGTCGAGTTCGTCGGCGGACAACTCGGCGCTGACCTGGGGTTCGTCACCCAGCACGGCACGCAGGTGGCGTTGCTCGGCCACTGCGCGTTGGCAGCAGGTTTCCAGCAGATGATGGGCGCGATCGCGGCCCAGGCGCTGAGCGAGGACGATGCTGACGGCTTCGGCCAGCACCAGCCCCTGGGTGAGGTCGAGGTTGCGGCGCATGCGTGGGGCGTCCACTTCCATGCCCTCGGCGATCACCTGGGCCTGGCGCAGTGCGCCGGATACCAGGCAGCAGATTTCCGGCAGGGTTTCCCATTCGGCGTGCCACAGGCCCAGGCTGCGTTCGTGCTCCTGGGGCATGGCGCTGAACAGCGTCGAGACCAGCCCCGGCACACGAGTGGCGGCGCCAATCAGTACCGCCGCCCCCACCGGGTTGCGCTTGTGCGGCATGGTCGAGGAGCCGCCCTTGCCCGGCGCTGAGGGTTCGAACAGCTCGCCCGCCTCGGTCTGCATCAGCAGGCTGACGTCGCGACCGAACTTGCCCAGGCTGCCGGCGATCAGGCCCAGCACCGAGGCAAACTCCACCAGGCGGTCGCGCTGGGTGTGCCAGGGCTGCTCGGGCAAGGTCAGCTGCAGCTGTTCGGCCAAGGCTTCGGCCACCGGCAACGCCTTGCTGCCCAATGCCGCGAGGCTGCCGGAGGCACCGCCGAACTGCAGCACCAGCAGGCGCGGGCGCAGCTCCTTCAAGCGCTGGCGATGACGGGTCAGGGCGCCGAGCACACCGGCCAGCTTCATCCCCAGGGTCACCGGCGTGGCGTGCTGCAACCAGGTGCGGCCCACCAGTGGCGTGTCGGCATGCTGCAGGGCCTGGCGGGCCAAGGTGTCGGCGAGGCTGCCGAGGTCGCATTCGATCAGCGTCAGCGCCGCACGCAGTTGCAGCACCAGGCCAGTGTCCATCGCGTCCTGGCTGGTGGCGCCCAGGTGCACATAGCGCTCGGCCTCGGGCACGCCACTGGCGATGACCTTGCCCAATGCCTTGACCAGCGGGATCGCCGAGTTACCGGCGGTGGCGATGGCCTCGGCCAATGCCCGCACGTCGTAGCGCTCGGCCTTGCAGGCGGCCTCGATCGCCGGCACCACGGCATGTGGCACCAGCCCGGCGGCGGCTTCGGCACGGGCCAGGGCCGCCTCGAAATCGAGCATGCCCTGCAGCCGGCCCCGGTCGGAGAACACCTCGCGCATGGCCGGGGCGGTGAAGTAGGCGTCGAACAGTTGGTTGCTCATGCAACGTCCTTA
The DNA here is from genome assembly GCF_009650555.1 of Pseudomonas sp. EMN2. NCBI lineage: Bacteria > Pseudomonadati > Pseudomonadota > Gammaproteobacteria > Pseudomonadales > Pseudomonadaceae > Pseudomonas > Pseudomonas sp. EMN2. Next base: position 6,308 of record NZ_VZZR01000062.1, on the reverse strand, counting down.
GTGATCATCGTGCAGGTACTGCGCCCGCTTGGGCAGGCGCAGGCTGAACAGGAAGGCCACCGCCATCATGGCGGTCACGTACCAGTAGAAGGTGTTCTCCATGCCCAGGGTCTTCAAGCCCAGGGCCACGTACTCGGCCGAACCGCCGAACACCGCGTTGGCGATCGCATAGGCCAGCCCTACCCCCAGCGCCCGCACCTGCGGCGGGAACATCTCGGCCTTCACCAGGCCGCTGATCGAGGTGTAGAAACTGACGATGCACAGTGCCAGGGTCACCAGCACGAAGGCCATGAACGGGCTGCTCACGGTCTTCAACGCCATCAGCAACGGCACGGTGAACAAGGTACCCAGGGCGCCGAACAGCAGCATCGAGTTACGCCGGCCGATGCGGTCGGAAAGCATGCCGAACACCGGCTGCAGGATCATGAACAGGAACAGTGCGCCGGTCATCACGAAACTGGCGCTCTTGGCGTTCATGCCGGCGGTGTTGACCAGGTACTTCTGCATGTAGGTGGTGAAGGTGTAGAAGATCAGCGAGCCGCCGGCGGTGTACCCCAGCACGGTGATGAAGGCGCCGGCATGGTTGCGCAGCAGGCCACTGATCGAGCCTGCGTCCTTGTTCTGGCGGGTCTCGGCGCTGCTGGTTTCTTCCAGGGAGCGGCGCAGCACCAGCGAGATCAGCGCGGCAACCGCACCGACCACGAACGGGATGCGCCAGCCGTAGGCGCGCAGCTCTTCTTCAGTCAGCAACTGCTGCAGGATTACCACTACCAGCACCGCCAGCAACTGGCCGCCGATCAGGGTGACGTACTGGAACGAGGCAAAGAAACCGCGTTGGCCGCGCAGCGCCACTTCGCTCATGTAGGTGGCCGTGGTGCCGTACTCGCCGCCCACCGACAGGCCCTGGATCAGCCGCGCCAACAGCAGCAACGCCGGCGCCCAGGCACCGATGCTGGCGTAGGTCGGCAGGCAGGCAATGATCAAGGAGCCGAAACACATCATCAGCACCGAGGTCATCAACGAATTCTTGCGCCCGTGACGGTCGGCCAGGCGGCCGAAGATCCAGCCGCCGATGGGCCGCATCAGGAAGCCCGCGGCGAACACGCCGGCGGTGTTGAGCAACTGCACCGTGGGGTCGTCGGAGGGGAAGAAGGCCGGGGCAAAATAGATGGCGCAAAAGGCGTAGACATAGAAGTCGAACCATTCCACCAGGTTGCCCGACGAGGCACCGACGATGGCGAAGATGCGTTTGCTGCGTTCTTCGCCGGTGTAATAGGTTGAGGTCATGGTGCGTTTACTCCTGGAGGGTCACAGGTAATTCTAGACATACCTGGTTACACACTCGTTCCGCCTCGCCCCCATCGCGGGGCAAGCCCGCTCCCACAATTTATCTGTCTGGTAGCGTGGGAGCGGGCTTGCCCCGCGATAGGGCCGGTACAGGTCAAACCCGCTCGATGGCCAACGCCAACCCCTGCCCAACCCCGACACACATGGTCGCCAGGCCTTTACGCCCGCCAGTCTTCTCCAACTGATGCAACGCCGTCAGCACCAGCCGCGCACCACTCATGCCCAGCGGGTGGCCGAGGGCGATGGCGCCGCCATTGGGGTTCACCTGCGGCGCATCATCCGCAACACCCAGTTCGCGCAGCACCGCCAGGCCCTGGCTGGCGAAGGCTTCGTTGAGCTCGATGACATCGAAGTCGGCCACGGCCACACCCAGGCGCTCGGTCAGTTTGCGTACCGCCGGCACCGGGCCGATGCCCATCACCCGTGGCGCCACACCGGCGCTGGCCATGCCCAGCACTCGGGCACGTGGGGTCAGGCCGTGTTTCTTCACGGCTTCGGCCGAGGCGAGGATCAGCGCCGCGGCACCGTCGTTGACGCCCGAGGCATTGCCGGCAGTGACGGTCTTGTCCGGGCCATTGACCGGCTTGAGACGGGTCAGCGCTTCGAGCGTGGTGTCCGGGCGCAGGTGCTCGTCCTGCTCGACCAGGGTCTCGCCTTTTTTATGGGCAATGCGCACCGGCACGATCTCTTCGGCGAAGAAACCGGCGGCCTGTGCAGCACCCGCCTTCTGCTGGCTGCGCAGGGCGAAGGCGTCCTGGTCGGCGCGCGACACCTGGTAATCGTCGGCAACGTTGTCGGCCGTCTCAGGCATCGCATCGACGCCGTACTGGGCTTTCATCAGCGGGTTGATGAAGCGCCAGCCAATGGTGGTGTCTTCCAGTTTCATGTTGCGCGAGTAACCGCTCTCGGCCTTGCCCATGACGAACGGCGCACGCGACATCGACTCGACGCCGCCGGCAATGGCCAGCTCCATCTCGCCGCTGGCGATGGCGCGGAAGGCGGTGCCGATGGCATCCATGCCAGAGGCGCACAGGCGATTGAGGGTCACGCCCGGCACGCTCTGCGGCAAGCCGGCCAGCAGCAGGGCCATGCGCGCGACGTTGCGGTTGTCCTCACCGGCCTGGTTGGCGCAGCCGAGGAACACTTCGTCGAGCTGGTCCCATTGCACGCTCGGGTTACGCTCGATCAGCGCCTTGAGCGGCACGGCTGCCAGGTCATCGGCGCGCACGCCGGCCAGGGCGCCGCCGAAGCGGCCGATGGGGGTGCGGATGGCGTCACAGATGAATACGTCACGCATCAGGCTTCTCCTGCCACTTGCCCATGGGCGGCGGCGGTGCGGGCTTCGAGGTCACGCAGCGCGGTCAGCTCGACCTCGCTCGGCGCCGCAGTTTCCTGGGCGTTGTCGGCAAAGCGGATCGCCCAGCCGGTGGCGTTGATGATCTGCTCGCGGGTCACGCCCGGGTGGATCGAGGTCACCACGAACTCGTGGGTGCCGGCTTCCGGCTCCATGATGCACAGGTCGGTGATGATGCCGACCGGCCCTTCGCCAGGCAGGCCCAGGCGCTTGCGCGAGTCGCCGCCTTCGCCGTGGCCGACCGAGGTGATGAAGTCGAGCTTGTCGACGAACGCCCGCGGCGACTGCTTGAGGATGATCAGCACCTGCTTGGCGGACCCGGCGATCTCCGGCGCACCGCCGGCACCCGGCAGGCGGGTTTTCGGCGCGTGGTAGTCACCGACCACGGTGGTGTTGATGTTGCCGAAACGGTCGACCTGGGCGGCGCCGAGGAAGCCCACGTTGATGCGCCCGCCCTGCAGCCAGTAACGGAAGATTTCGCCGGTCGGCACCACGGTGTCGGCGGTTTCCGCCAGTTCACCGTCACCGATCGACAGCGGCAGCACGCTGGGCTTGGCACCGATCGGGCCGGACTCGTAGATCAGCACCACGTCCGGCGACGAGGTCAGGCGCGCCAGGTTGGCGGCCTTGGACGGCAGGCCGATGCCGACGAAGCAGACAGCACCGTTGCGCAGGCGACGGGCGGCGGCGACGGTCATCATTTCTGAAGTGGAGTAGCTCATTGCGCGGCCTCCGCGGTGCTGGCCAGCTTGGCCTGGAATTCGGTGAAGTCGGTGGTGCCACGGATGTAAGTGTCGATCCAGGCGCTGAAGGTTTCGCGGTTGCGGGCAATCGGGTCCCAGGCCTGGTAGAAGCGGTTGTCGCGCTCGTAGTAACCGTGGGCATAGGACGGGTGGGCGCCGCCCGGTACCAGGCACACCGCGCTCAAGGCCCAGGTCGGCAGCACGCAGGCGTTCATCGGTGCGTTGAGGTCGTCGACGATCTCTTCGACGGTGACGATGCAACGCTTGGCCGCCAGGGCCGCTTCCTTCTGCACGCCAAGGATGCCCCACAGCAGCACATTGCCCTTGCGGTCGGCCTTTTGCGCGTGGATCACGGTGACGTCCGGACGTACCGACGGCACGGCGGCGAGCACTTCGCCGGTGAACGGGCAGATGACACTCTTGATCAACGGGTTGACCTTGGGCAGGTCAGAGCCGGCGTAGGCGCGCAGCACCGCGAACGGCAGGCCGGAGGCACCGGCGACATAGGCGTTGGCCAGGTCGGCGTGGCTGTGCTCTTCGATTTCAATGGCGTGCGGCCACTGCTTTTCCACCGCGTCGCGCAGGCGGTGCAGCGAACCCACCCCTGGGTTGCCGCCCCAGGAGAAGATCAGCTTGCGCGCGCAGCCGGCGCCGATCAGCTGGTCGTAGATCAGGTCCGGGGTCATGCGCACCAGGGTCAGGTCGCGCTTGCCTTGGCGGATGATCTCGTGACCGGCGGCGGTCGGGATCAGGTGGGTGAAGCCTTCGAGGGCGACGCTGTCGCCATCCTGGATGAACTGCTTCACGGCATCGTGAAGCGAGAGGATTGCTGCCATTGGAGACTCCTGGTCAGGACGAGCCGGGTCGGTGAGCAGCGGGCCCATGCGTCGCTGCGATGGGCCCAGATTAAGGAGACTGGCGGGGCGGTTACAATCCGATAATCGCACTTTTGTGCGATTATCGAACCATTTGTTATCCTGCTACTCATCTATGCCAGGCCTACCCTCCCCTTGTGGGAGCCGGCTTGCCGGCGATTGGGCCTGACAGGGGAATACCGATTGAAGGCCTGACGCTATCGCCGGCAAGCCGGCTCCCACAGGTGCACTCAGGTGGCGTCGGCGTGGCTTACCAGCCCCTTGACCACCACCCCCACGGTCGCCAACGCCGCCGGCACCAGCAGTGCGGTAAGCACCTGCTCGAAGTTCCAGCCCAGCCCCAGCAAGGTCGCCCCGCTCCAGGCGCCGAGGATCGCGCCGAAACGGCCGATGCCGAGCATCCACGATACGCCGGTGGCACGCCCTTGGGTGGGGTAGAAGCGCGCCGCCAGCGACGGCATGGCCGACTGCGCACCGTTGACGCACATGCCCGCCACCAGCACCAGGGTCGCCAACAGGGTGATGTTGCCCAGGCTCTGCCCCACCGCGTAGGCGAACACCCCGGCCAGCAGATAGAAGATGCCGATCACCTTGTGCGGGTTGAAACGGTCCATGGCCCAGCCTACGCCCACCGCGCTGAGCACGCCGCCGAACTGGAACAGCGCGCCGATGAACGCGGCCTGCTCCATGCTCGCGCCGCTGTCGCGCATCAGCGTGGGCAGCCAGCTGGTGAGCAGGTAAACGATCACCAGGCCCATGAAATAGGTCAGCCACAGCAGCACCGTGCCCAGGCCGTAAGTGCCGGAGAAGATCACCGCGAACACATTGCGTGCTGCCACCGCCTTCTGCTCCGGCACACTGAAGCTCGCTGCCTGGGCAACCACCTGGGGTGCGATCGGCGCCAGGGTCTTGCGCACTTTGTCGGTACCACGGTTGCGCACTACCAGGAACCGCGCCGACTCCGCAGCCAGACCAACAGCACCACGGCCAGCAACAGCGGCAGCACGCCACCGATCACCAGCAGGCTGTGCCAGCCGTAGGCCGGGATCAGCTTGGCGGAGATGAAGCCACCGCCGGCCATGCCCAGGTTGAAGCCGCAGAACATGCTGGTCACCAACAACGACTTGAGGCGCTCGGGGGTGTACTCGGAGAGCAGCGTAGTGGCGTTGGGCATGCCCGCGCCCAGGCCCAGGCCGGTGAGGAAACGCAGCACCAGCAACTGGTCGACATTGCTTGCGTAGGCAGAGGCCAGGCTGAAGCCGCCGAATACCAGCACCGCGCCTACCAGCACGCCCTTGCGCCGAAACGGTCGGCCAGCGGCCCGGAGCCCAGCGCACCGAACACCATGCCGATCAGCGCGGCACTCATGACCGGGCCGAGGCTTGCGCGGTCGATCCCCCACTCCTGGGACAGCGCCGGGGCAATGAAGCCCATCGCGGCAGTGTCCAGGCCGTCGAGGAAGACAATCAAGAAGCACAGAATCACCACGCGCCATTGATACCGGGACAGTGGCTGGTCGTTGATGAACGACTGAACGTCGAGGCAGTTGCCGACGGTTGATTGCGGTTTGTTCATTGTTATTATCCGGAAGATAGGCGCAGGCAGGCTACTGCGTACAGCAAAGCGCAGGAACGATAAGTTTCGCAGGGAAACAGCGGACGGGGTTCAGCCGGAGTTGAGCGGTAGCGTGCGCGGGTGCGGCCGCGACAGCAAAAGATGCGTATTCATCGAAGGAGCCCTTTTTGGCCTGTTGTTATTGTCAGGTCGGCACAGCCGACTTGTGCGACAGACATTAATCAGCGGGCCGGGCCTGCGCAATTCGTCGAAGACGACATTGTGCGTTTATCGAACAGGAAACTTTCGGGCTGTTCGATTCTGGTGCATTCGCAAGGCTTGCTATGGAAGCAACTGTGAACTGGCCTAATGATTTTGGACACCTTCATCGGGCGCTATGATGGCGCCCAATTGGAGGCAAAATCAGTGCGTAAA